>NZ_ARPN01000052.1:0-533 GCF_054966645.1 Pseudoalteromonas sp. SANK 73390 | reverse complement strand
ACCCACTGCCCCCAACGGGACTAACGCGTTGTCTGCTGCTGGATTTAAAACATAACACTGGGCATATTTTAAAGGCCGACCGATATTTACCTGTCCCGTTATTCCTCTCGATCGGGTACTGTTGACCGTACACTCTGTGGGGCCATACACGTTATATACCACTACGCCATGTTGTTGGTATTGAGCTAGGTGCGTCCATAATGTGCTAGAGATAGCTTCTCCACCTATCAATAAATGTGGTGGCGTGAACTCCCCCCAACCTTCTATCCAGTATTGCAATAGGGTCGCAGTACAATCCAATAAGTCAATATCATGTGTCTCAATACAATGTCGCAATAACTCAGGGTCTTTTTTACTCTCATCACTGAGAATAACCATCTTATGACCCCGAAACAGGTAGATTAGACCTTGTACTGAAGCATCAAAGATGTAATTTGCACACCAGCCTATGGTACTCACCCCATCAAACCAATTGGACATGTCACTCGCCAAAGCTTGTACACTGCGATGCTCAATCATCACACCTTTAGGCT
>NZ_ARPN01000051.1:0-9604 GCF_054966645.1 Pseudoalteromonas sp. SANK 73390 | reverse complement strand
TAGATGAAATGTTACCTGACGTTGAGCACTCAGTTGCGGATGAAGACGACACATTAGCTGAAGCCTCTATTGATGAAGCTGCAATTGAAGATGAGTTTATGTCTGACTTGACTCAGTCAGATTTTGATTCATTGCTAAACGAGCTTGCTGAACCTCAGCCGATAGAGCCAAGCGAACTTGATGATGTCGAAGTGGATTTTGACTCTTTACTTATGGATGAGGAAGTTAATGAAGACATTGAAAGCGAGACGATTGAAGGCAGTGATGAACAGTTTGTTGATATAGATGACTTACTCGCACAAAGCGATGACTTTGAAAAAGAAGATGAACCATACGTTGATCCTAATATGGATGTAGGATTGACTGACTTTGATAGTTTATTAGCTGGTGAAAATGCGCCAGATGTAGACCTAGAGGAGCAAGGTTTCTCAGCTAAATTAGACTTGGCTAGAGCTTATATTGAAATTGAGGATTACGACTCAGCCAGTAAAGTGGTTGACGACGTGTTAAGTCATGGTCCAGATGGTGTGCAACAAGAAGCCACTTCGCTTAAAGATAAAATCAAGGGTAATACTTAGAGTTTGATGATCTTGCCTCAATTTGGGTAGTGTTTAGAAATCTGTGTCATTTCAGTATTCTTAAGAAAACAGGAATGACACATGACTCAATCTTTCGACTTCAACAAAGCATTAGCTGAACTTCAATCGGGTAAAGGTTTAACAGGCGAAGATGGTGTTTTAACACCACTCATTAAGCAGTTAACTGAAGCAGCTCTAAAAGCAGAACTAGAGCAACACCTAAAATCAGACCCACAACCTAACCGCAAGAACGGTACAAGCAAGAAAACGGTTAAATCATCCGTAGGTCAGTTTGAGCTTGAAACGCCAAGAGATCGTATAGGCTCGTTTGAACCTCAGCTCGTTAAGAAAAACCAAACCAAGCTAACCGCTGAAATTGACCAGAAAATCCTATCCATGTTTGCATTGGGCATGAGCTATCGTGATATTCGAGGCCACGTTCAGGAAATGTACGGCATTGAAATATCAGAAGCCACCATTACAGGCGTAACTGACCAACTAATACCAGAGCTTAAAGCATGGCAATCTCGCGGCCTTGATACGCTGTATCCGTTCATCTGGCTTGATGCTATCCATTATAAAATTAAGGAAAATGGTCGTTATGTTAGTAAAGCCGTTTATACCGTACTTGGTATTAATATCGAAGGTCGCAAAGAGCTACTTGGCCTATATGTATCGGAAAGTGAAGGCGCTAACTATTGGCTCTCAGTGCTAACCGATTTACACAACCGTGGCGTATCCGATATTTTAATCGCCTGTGTTGATGGGCTTAAAGGGTTCCCCGAAGCCATTGGCACTATTTACCCTGAAACAGAGGTTCAGCAATGCGTAATTCATCAAATTCGAAACTCGATGAAGTACGTTGCTTCGAAGCACCAAAAAGCGTTTATGGCCGATTTAAAGCCTGTTTATCGTGCTGCAACCAAAGAGGCTGCTGAAGTTGCGTTAGACGAGCTAGAGGATAAATGGGGAAAGTTATACCCCATCGTTATCGATTCTTGGCGTCGTAAATGGGTTAACTTGTCAATTTACTTCAAGTACCCTGATTACGTACGCAAGGCAATTTATACTACCAACGCAATTGAAGCCGTACACCGCCAGTTTAGAAAACTCACCAAAACTAAAGGTGCTTTCCCTAACGAAAATAGCTTGATGAAATTATTGTATGCGGGCATATTGAATGCTTCGAAGAAATAGACAATGCCAATCCACAGTTGGAACCTGACATTGTCACAATTAGCCATCCACTTCGAAGGTAGGTTAGATGGCGTGCTAGATATTTAGCAACTTAGGCTGACACAGAATTCTGAACGCCCTCTCAATTTGAGGTAACCAATTGGGGCTATTAAAATATCATAGCCCCTTGCCAAGAGTTAGCCTCCGGCAATTTTTACTTTAAACTTTAAAGCTTCTAAAATTTGCTTTAGCTTTTGTCTATCGTCACCCTGAATTTCGATAATACCATCCTTGAGTGCACCACCTTGGCCCATTTTGCTTTTCAGGGTTTTAGCAAGCTTTTTTAAGTCATGTTGTTGTGAATCTATACCGACCACTAACATAACGCCTTTACCTTTTCTGCCTTTTGTTTGTCGCTCAATTCTTATGAAGCCATCTTTAAAGGTTTGAGCGGTTACTTCTTGTTTGGTTACCTTAGTATCAATTCTGCCGACTTCAGTGGAGTAAACTAAGCGATTATCAGACATCTCTGTGACCGTAATTTATCTATTAGATTTATGGATCATAACATTTTTGACTACTGCCCGAATAGTTTTTACCCTGCGGTTGGATTACGCATTTGAAAAAACACATAAAAAAAACACTGTTAGTGAAATTTCTGGCTAAACTTAGCAGAGCGAGTATATTTTAAACAGTATATAGATAACAAATTCAAACCATATTAGGAGCTTAACATGAGTTTGAGCAAAAACGCTTCAGCAGACGGAAAAACTCTAACGATTCAAATAAGAGGTAAGTTTGACTTTAACTTGGTCCAATCATTTCGTCAGGCGTACGCAGATGTAGGGTCACAAACACAAAAAGTGGTGGTCGATTTACGCGAAACTGACTATATGGACAGTTCAGCATTGGGCATGTTACTGAATATGAAAAAAACACTTTCGGACTCGGTTGAGACTATCCAAATTTCAAATTGCCGTCCTCAGTTAAAGAAAATACTGCAAATTTCTCGGTTCGATAAGAAGTTTGATATTGACTAAACGTTTTACATTGAGAGTTTAATTGTGCGTGTACTTGTTGTTGATGATCAACCCTTAAACTGTATATTGCTTAAGACAATGTTAGAGCAGCAGCAATATGAAGTTGTTATTGCTAATGATGGAGCACAGGCGCTCGAGATACTTAGTAAAAGTGAGATTGATATTGTTTTACTGGATGTGATTATGCCAGTGATGAATGGGTTTGAGGCTGCACCAAAAATTAAAGACTTTGCTGGTGATGTGTATATGCCCATTATTTTTATCACCACACTTGAAGACCACACCAGCTTTGAAAAGTGCTTAGCGGTTGGTGGAGATGACTTTATACATAAGCCGTTTGATAAGGTTATTTTATCCGCTAAAATCAAAGCGCATGCTCGTACTCGAAGGTTGAGTCTAGAAGCTAATCAGCAAAAGAAGCAATTAGAGTATCACTACAACCAAATTGAACGTGAACACGAAATTGTTGAGCATATCTTTAGTAATGCTTTAGATCAGTCTTCAAAATATCAAGAGTATTGTGACTATCACCTTTCCCCTGCCTCAATGTTTAATGGTGATATGTTCTTAATGGCAAAAAGTCCTATGGGTGGCTTCTATTGCTTACTAGGTGACTTCACGGGTCACGGGCTTGCTGCGGCAGTGGGGGCGTTACCGGCTTCTCGCATTTTTTACGCTATGGTTAGTAAAGGTATGGCAGTTAATGATATTGCCTATGAGCTTAATCAAGTCTTGAACTCGTTGCTTCCTAGTAACATGTTTTGTGCGGCGGCAATTGTTGAGCTTAGCGAGTCAGGTAAAAGCTTGTCGGTTTGGCTAGGTGGTTTGCCTGATTTGTACTTAATTAATGAAGCAGGGGATGTAGTCGAAACTCTAGAGTCTCAGCATATGGCGCTGGGGATTTTAGACAGTGATGAGTTTGAACGAAACACAATTCACCTTGAAGTTGATACAAGCCAAAGATTATTGATGGCCACTGACGGCATAATTGAAACTGAAAATAAGCAAGGAGAAATGTTTGGCGAACAAAGACTTATTCAAGCACTTAAAAGTACTTTGCATGTTTCTACAGAGCGAATAGTTCAGCATACACAAAGGTTTTCTGAGCATAGTGCTCAACAAGATGACTTAAGTATTGCGATCATTAATTGTTTACCGGGTAAAGTGATAGCCAAGCCCCCCGTTGAATATTCTAGTTTACCTTTTGAACTAGGTGTGAAT
Organism: Pseudoalteromonas sp. SANK 73390; assembly: GCF_054966645.1. NCBI lineage: Bacteria > Pseudomonadati > Pseudomonadota > Gammaproteobacteria > Alteromonadales > Pseudoalteromonadaceae > Pseudoalteromonas > Pseudoalteromonas sp. SANK 73390. Next base: position 5,589 of record NZ_ARPN01000051.1, on the reverse strand, counting down.
ATCGATGAAAAGAATATTGCTAGTGCGGACCCAATTCTTGAGCTGGTTGACGTACTAAGCAAAGTAAAAGGGATTGGAGAGCACAGATCAAACATCTTTTTATTACTCTCTGAAGCATATAATAATGCTGTCGATCATGGTGTATTAGGGCTTGATTCAGATATTAAGAATAAAGAAGATGGCTTTTTTGAGTTTTATCAATTACGAGAGAGTGCATTAGATAAGTTACAAAGTGCTTTGATAGAGGTAAATGTCAAGTATTCGCCACAAGCTGGAACCCTTAACTTTTCAATTAATGATTCTGGAGAAGGGTTTCGGCCAAAGTTAAATCAAAATCAAGATACAGGTTTACAACAAGAACATGGAAGAGGGCTTAGATTGCTAAAAGAAATAGCAAAAGAAGTATACTTTAATAGTTCAGGTAACGAAGTCACAATTATCTATTCACTGCAATAATTTATTTTCAAAGCTTACGCAGCATGTTAGTCTTGGCATTAAATTTTAGATGTTTGGATGGCTAGATGGTTTCTTTGTATCTTTCACTGTCAGGATTAACCGTAGACCCTGAAAAAGTTGAACTTGCACTTTGTAAGTTAGATCAATTTTTAGATGATCAACACAATATTACTGATGGAGTATGGTCATATTTTATTCCAGAGCTTGGTGAAGGAGGGGCATGTAGTTTGTTTGGACACCTTCAAGAAGCGCCATTTGATCTCAGTGCACATTTGCTGCCGAGCGATAAAAATCGTATTGCTTTGAGTCGACTACAGTCACTGGTAAATTTTGTTCAACAAGCCAGTAATGTTGACTGGTTTGGCATTTATCAAGCAAGGAGTACTAGTGAGGGTGAACAGCTACTAAAATTAGCCTATAGCGGTGCTCCGAGCCGACCACTTTTTCCCATTAATCAAAAATTTGCGGAAACTAGCAATAATGTACAGGTTGTAATGAGTGGTCGCGCTCGTGTAATTAATGATGTACAAGAGTATGTTACCAACGGTGGTGAGTATTATACTTGTGACCCAAAGGTCCAAGCTGAGAGCTGCTTACCATTGTTTGATGATGCAAACAACTGCGTTGGTATCATTGATGCAGAAGCTTTTAGCAAAGATTTTTTTACACCAAACATGCTAGCTTTACTAATTGCTGTATGTATTAAAATCCCTCAATATCTACCAGAGTGATTAAGCTCGTTTTGACAAAAATTTATGTTAATATGAGCCGAGTTTAAATTCCACAGTTCAGCAATAACGGCACCTGTATAGTGATCACGTTGTTGCTGATAAAACATAAAATAAGAGATGACCATGTTCAGCGAACTAAAACCACTACCTACAGATCCGATCCTTGGCTTGATGGCTGCTTATAAGCAAGATACAAACCCGAACAAAATTGATTTAGGTGTTGGGGTTTATAAAGATGAACACGGTGATACACCAGTGCTAAAAGCGGTTAAGCAAGCTGAAGCATTTAGATTAGAGAATGAAAAAACGAAGTCTTATATTGGTTTAGCAGGTAATTTAGATTTTTGTCACAAGATGGAGCAGTTGCTACTTGGCGAACATCGTACGTTACTTGCAAATAGAGTTCGTACAGCGCAAACCCCTGGTGGTACAGGTGCATTGCGTGTAGCGGCTGAGTTTATTAAACGTTGTAACAGCAATGCAACAGTGTGGGTTACAACACCGACATGGGCAAACCACATTAGCTTATTTGAAGCTGCTGGTTTGACTGTTAAAGAATACCCTTATTATGATTATGAAAACAAAGGGCTACTTTTTGATGAGATGATCAATACGCTAAAACAAGTACCTAAAGGCGATATTGTATTACTTCACGCATGTTGCCATAACCCAAGTGGTATGGATTTAAATGAAGAACAATGGAAAACGGTTGCTGAGCTTGCAAAAGAAGTTGGCTTTACACCTTTGATTGATATTGCATATCAAGGTTTTGGTTCAAGCTTGGATGATGATGCAAAAGGTTTACGTTTGATTGCTGATACTGTTGAAGAGTTGATAGTATGTTCATCTTGCTCAAAAAACTTTGGTTTGTACAGAGAGCGTATTGGTGCCTGCACGTTGATAGCTAAAGATGCTGCAACAGCTGATATCTCAAACTCAGTATTATTAAGTGTCGTGCGCAGCATTTATTCAATGCCACCTGCACACGGTGCTGACATCGTAAATACGATTTTAAGTAGCGAAGAGCTAACTAAAATGTGGCACGAAGAGCTAGATGAAATGCGAACACGAATAAACGGTTTACGCACACTGATTAAAAATAGTTTAGCAGCCAAAGGTGTCGATCAAGATTTCTCATTTATTGACAGGCAAAACGGCATGTTTTCGTTTTTGGGTATTAATAAAGAGCAAATTGAACGTCTACAAAAAGAATATGCAATATATATTGTTGGCTCTAGTCGTGTGAATGTAGCGGGTGTAAGCCATACAAACATAGATTATTTTGCCAATGCTGTTGCAGATGTTTTAAATAAATAAAGTGAAAACTTAAAAAGCCGCATCATGCGGCTTTTTCACTCACTGATAGAGCGTTTGTTCTTGTAAAAGACTTCATAGAAAAAAGCCACTAGCTTTACAACTAAGCTTCTTTTAGTGGTGTTACGTTTTGTTCATTAGATTGAGTCACTGGCTTTGACTTTTTTGCGGCTGCTGATTTGGCCTCGGGCTTACCCCCTTTCAAAACCATTAAAAACGCATCCTTTTGCTTTGCAATTTCTAAGGCTAAAGACTCAACTTGTTGCTCGCTCAAAGGTACGTCAACTTTAGCAAGCATTTGTTCTAGAGACTCAGCGACATCTAACATTTTGTCGTATGCATCGGCCTCTTTTTTACTGGTAAAGGTCATGCGCTCGACTCCGTTTCTTTCAACCACATACTTAATAACAACAGCCATCATCACTCCCACTAAATACTGTTTTTTTATACAGTAAAACTTTGCGCTAAATTATGCAAGGTTTAATTGAATTTCAATCATACGTGCTAGTTCAAATAGTACAACTTTATTAAATAATCTTAGCTCTGAATAAGCGAGTCTACCAAATTGAGCAATTTAGCTCACTCTAGGTGTTGCTTTCATTTGTAATTGGCGGCTATTACAAGTGAAAGCGCCTTAATATTAAAGAGATATCATCATTGGATTGTAAGTAAGAAAATTAACAAAGTATTTCCTATTGAAAAGCCTTTATTCAAACCAGAGGATAAATAAAAATAATAGTGTATTTTCATCATCTATTGCTTGACAAAATTTGATTACTTTTCTTTATTTAAAGTCCTTTTGTAGTAAATGTGGTACCGATTACAAAAGGTAATTAAGGACTAAACTAGTTAAGGAACTACTATGATGCAAACAATTTTACTTGTTGTAACGCTTTTTATTGGTTTTGGTGTTACTGCCAACCCCCTCGCTCAAGAAGTACATACGGACGAAGTCGCGAACATTATCACTGATGAACTACAGCCAATTGATATTAACTCAGCACCCATTGAGCAGTTAACATTGCTACCAGGTGTTGGTCAAAAAAAAGCTCAGGCGATTATTGATCATCGTCAAACATATGGCAGATTCGATAGCTTAGAATCATTACTACAAGTTAAAGGGATTGGTGAGCGTATTGCTGCCAAACTGGAAGGGAAAATCCGCTTTTAAAATAGGCAAGGGGCCCTGCTTTGGCCCCTTTACGTTTGTTCTGACTTAAATTGCTCTACTGCCTTAGCTAAATTAGATTGAGCGAATAGAATCTCTATTGGTCTGGTTAGTAGTGGGTAACTAAGCCCAGCAGCAAGTAGAATTGGCAATAAGCTCCAACCCTCAAAATAGGCTAAGGCTATAAAAAAAGGGGTTAATACTGAGAGTTTAGTTATACGTAACAACACCTTTTTTGTTGCGGGTAGAGCGTCTAAGGCGATCGCTAGTATCAACTGCCTATCACGTAGCTTATACCCTTCAAGCGCTTTGATAGAACCTAAACGAATAGTCATTTTGATTTACCAACTATAGTAGCAGCCATTATCAAAATAAAACTTAGGCTGTAAAAAGCAAAGATGATCTCCATCCAGCCTGGCATACTCATGTTCATAAATGACCAGTCTATGTTACCACAGTCACCTGTTGCTGCGAAAAAGGCCGGCAACCATTCGTGTAAAGGCATAAAGGAGGGGAAGTTTGGTACTATATCACACGTAAAAGCGAATGGGTCTGTCGTGGTTTGCATATTGATATGCTCACGTGCTATCAGCCAGCCCCAGATGCTACTAATGCCCCAAATTGCTAATCCCGTACCTTTGTATAGCCAATTCGAGGGCGATATATAGCCGACAATGCCTGCACCGAGTAACCCAAGCATTGCTGTACGCTGATATATACACATAATACATGGTTCTAAATTCATGACATACTGGAAATAAAGTGCGATCAGCTCAAATAATGCAGCACTTAAAGCAAGTAAGGCCCAAGCCTTTTTTGAAGATGGCAAGCTACTTAACCAATTCATATCCACTCCTAGGTTTATTTTTGTGGGCTATTATGAGCCATAAACTGTTTTAGCTGCAACTAATCTTGTTAGAGTCTGCAATCAAGCTCAGTCACCTTCTTTGCTTGTTAGTTGAAAATCATCTGGTACAATCAGTGGTTTGCAGAAAGTGCATTCACATATTCAAACAAAGTGGTGTTAAATGAGAATTTTCAAAGCCAAAAGCCCAGCTGGATTTGCTGAGGAGTATATTGTTGAATCTATATGGAATGGAGAATTTCCGCCTGGTTCTATTTTACCCGCAGAGAGAGAGCTATCAGAGCTAATTGGCGTTACCAGAACTACTTTGCGTGAAGTACTTCAGCGTCTAGCCCGAGATGGTTGGCTTACCATTCAGCACGGAAAGCCAACGCGCGTGAATAATTTTTGGGAGACTTCAGGATTAAATATCTTAGAAACGTTAGCGCGTTTAGATGAAGATAAAATGCCTGAGTTGACAGATCAGTTGTTGTCGGCGCGCACTAATATCAGTGCCATATATACACGTGCAGCAATTAAATTTAACCCAGAATCGGTAATAGAGATTTTATCGAAAAGTGATGAACTAGAAGATACTGCAGAGGCATTTGCTGAGTATGATTATCGGGTTCATCATCAATTAGCGATTGCAGGTAATAACCGTATTTATGTTTTGGTACTCAATGGCTTCAAGGGCTTGTATTCAAAAATTGGCGGTCATTATTTTTCTGATGTACGTACCAGAGAGCTTGCTAGGCAATTTTATAAAGACCTGACTGTTTTAGCGCAAGAGCATAATCATGATGGTGCGATTTCACTCATGCGTAAATATGGTCATAAAACGGCCGAAATTTGGCAGCAGCTTCGTGGTGAAATGCCCGATAATATTATGGATTAAGTTAGATTTAAAAAACGCCTCGTTTAACGGGGCGTTTTTGTAACTACTAGGGGGGGTTGATCTTTGTGGTGTGTTTTTGCAGCAGTTATTCGGGTGTTTCCCCAAGGCAGAACCTGCATCCATAGTTATTTTATAGTAAGTCAGGTGATAAAGTAGAAAAAATGCCCGAATGGCGCTG
>NZ_ARPN01000050.1:0-132325 GCF_054966645.1 Pseudoalteromonas sp. SANK 73390 | reverse complement strand
TTGAGCTCTTTGGGCAGCGCCATTCGGGCATTTTTCTACGTTATCACCTAGCTTACATAAAACACTATGGATGCAGGTTCTGCCTTGGGAAAATACCCAAATGACTGCTGCAAAAACACATAGCAAAGGTCAATAGCCCCTAATACAATTATTTTTTACATGCTGTGAGTAACGCATGCGTTACTTCTTGCAGTGGTACAATCGAGCGCGCTGCCTTCAGCTCAACTGCAGCGCGTGGCATTCCCCATACTACAGATGTATTCTCATCTTGCGCTACCGTAAATGCACCAGCTTGCAACAGGCGTAACATTGCTTTTGCTCCATCACTACCCATACCAGTTAACAAAGCAGCACAAACAGCTTCACCAAGAGGAAGTAACGAGTCGAACAACACATCAACCGCAGGTTTATGCCTATTGACCGGCTCTGTATCATCAAGTTCACAAACAAGCTTTCCGCCTTTTTTTACCACTTTTAGATGCTTATCACCAGGAGCAATAAACACGTGGCCCGCTAAAAGCTCATCTCCAACTGCAGCTTCTTTTACTTTGACGGTACAGCACTTGTCCATCCTTTGTGCAAATGACGTACTAAATACAGGTGGAATATGCTGTGTCACAACAACAGGTGGTGCATTTAAAGGTAACCTAATCAACACCTCTTTAATTGCTTCTGTGCCACCCGTCGATGCACCAATCGCCAATACCGCACCACTTTTAAAGTACATATTAGGGATCTTTGCAGTGCTCGATTGACTAGCCAGCATCTTATATGAACGCACTCGTGCACTGGCTGCTATTCTTACTTTTTCATGCACTGATTGAGTATAACTTTTCAATTGATTCACTACATTGGAAACAGGTTTAGCAATAAAATCAACCGCACCAATTTCAAGTGCTTCAATTGTTGCTGGAGACCCCTGCTGCGTTAATGTTGATATCATCACAACAGGCATAGGTCGAAGCCGCATCAAATTTCTTAAAAAGCTAATACCATCCATTTTCGGCATTTCAATATCTAATGTTAAAACATCAGGGTGTAAAGACTTTATCATTTCTCTAGCTTGATAGGGGTCTGCAGCGGCACCAACAACTTTGATATCAGACGCTTGATTTAGAATTTCTGTGAGAATTCCTCGGATCAGAGGGGAGTCATCAACAATAAGCACTTTGATCATACTCACCCCTAAAACAACTCAATATCAGTTTTAGCATCTTGGGCCTCAATATCATGTAAGTAACGCACCTCACGCTTTTCAATCGTATCATTATGCATTTCTCTTAACTTTTTAACTTGTGCTTTGCCAGTTTGTGGGTGAAACATAACTTTTCTTGGCCAAGGCCCTCCCACATCATGAGAAACCAAGTTTAGGCCTTCCTCTTGTACATAAGCATGTGCAAAACGAATATTACCCACTCCTATATCAGTCATAGAGCGTATAATTTTCCCTCCACCAAATAGCTTAATCTTCAAATTGGCTCGTGCTGCGCCATTTTTTATTACTTCATTGATTAAGAATTCCATCGCCCAGTTGCCATATCGGCAATTTAAATCATCAGCATGGATATCTTCTACATTTTTTGCCCCAGGGAGCATAAAATGATTCATCCCCCCTATACCTCTAACTTCATCATACACACAAGCAGCAATACAAGACCCTAAAACAGTAGAGATATATTCATCATTTCTTGATACATAGAACTCACCCGGTAATACTTTTGCAATCACGGCTGCACGACCAGAATCCCAAAACCGTTTTACGTGCTCAAATCCAGCCAATACCGGTGCTAAGTCCCTATTCATAAGATGCCTTTTGATACATGGTTTTCCCTAAATTAATAAATTCCGTGTGCTCTTTTCCCATAGTCTCAGAATGACCAATAAACAAGTGGCCACTTGGTGTTAATAATCTGTGGTATCCTGAAAATAATTTATCTTTAGTTTCTTTATCGAAATATATGAGCACATTTCTACAAAATATAAGATCAAAGGGCCCTTTCATAGGCCAACTTTCTAGCAGATTAAGACGTTTAAATGAAATCAAAGATTGAAGAGTTGGCTTCACTTTGTAAGATTCACCATCTGCGCTTTTCAAAAACCACTTTCTTAATTCTTCCTGCTCTAAACCATTAATGCTACGCGCACTATAAACACCTTCCTGAGCTTTAGCTAACACACTAGAATCTAGATCAGTTGCAAGAATCTTCACATCCCAATCAGTAGGAAAACGGCCTTGAATCGTCATTGCGATGCTGTAAGGCTCTTCACCTGTGGAGCACCCAGCAGACCAAATACGTACTCTTTTAGATGCTGAGTTCCTCTTTATCATCTCACTTACTAATACATTAGATAAATGTTCAAAGTGATGACTTTCTCTGAAAAAAGACGTTAAGTTTGTAGTTATTGCATTGATAAAGTGGCTAAACTCTTGCTCTGAATCATTATCAACTAATGCTATATATTGCTTAAATGACGTTAGCCCATTGGCTCTAATTCTACGAGCTATCCGAGAGTACACCATTTCTTTTTTATGCGGCCCAAGAACAATACCGCACGCCTTATACACACGCTTTGATAACCCTTGAAAATCATCGTCCGTAAAGAGAAACTCTCTCATGTTTACTCCAATTTAAAAAACCTCTAATATAAGCGGCGCTTAGCCGCTCGGGAAGCACGCTTAGAACTCTTCCCACTCTTCAGAGGCATCGGCAAACTTGTTCCCGTTCGACATAGGTTTATTCTCTAACTTAGTATGCTCAGTCGCCTTATGGCTTTGTAAGTGAGAACTTGTCGTTATGTTGGCGGTAGGCATTTGAGGAGGGAGCATTGTTTGCTCATTGCTGTTATCTATAACAAAAAAGTGAAGCTGCTTGCGCATATCATTTGCTTGTTCAGCCATGGATTCCCCAGCTGCCGAAGCCTGTTCAACGAGCGCAGCATTTTGCTGAGTCATCTCATCCATTTGTGCTACTGCTTTGTTAACTTGCTCTATACCCGAGCTTTGTTCCACTGACGCTTCTGCAATGTCTGATATCATTTCTGTAACACGCTTAACCGAAGCAACAATATCTTTTAGAGTTGACCCTGACTCGTTCACAAGCAAAGTACCATCTTCCACTTTTCCTACACTATCTCTGATTAAGTCTTTAATTTCCTTTGCGGCACCAGCGGAACGCTGAGCCAAGTTGCGTACTTCACCAGCAACTACCGCAAAACCACGACCTTGCTCTCCTGCTCTTGCAGCTTCTACCGCTGCATTTAACGCAAGTAAGTTTGTCTGAAATGCTATTTCATCGATTACACCAATAATATCGGCTATTTTCTTACTAGATTCATTAATAGCCGACATGCTTTCCACAGCACGGCTGACCACTTCACCACCAAGAATCGCTTTATCACACGTCTCCTCAGCCAATCCATTCGCTACTTTGGCATTGTCCGCATTTTGCTTCACTGTACTGGTCATCTGCTCCATACTAGAGGCTGTTTCTTCCAATGATGAAGCTTGCTCCTCGGTACGCTGACTCAAATCTGCATTACCTTGAGATATTTCCTCTGCACCACTGGCAACCAATCCTGCTGATGAGCTAATTTTGTTTATCACATCAGTTAATCTGTCAGCTGTACTATTTGCATCTCGTTTTAGTTTATCAAAAGCGCCTTCGTACTCTCCTGTAATACGACGAGTTAAATTACCATTGGCCAATGCGTCTAGCATCTGTGCAGTATCTGACACCGCATCGTCTACAATACCAATTAACTCATTTAAGCCCTTGGCCAGACGTAAATAAAACCCATCCTTTCCTTGTTCATTTAAGCGAATGCTCAAATTACCTCCACCTGCAGAGATAACTAAATCATTCACTTCTTTTTCAATTGCGACTTCTATGGTTCTATCATCCCACTCCACAACCGTGCCAATTCTCTCACCTTCGTCATTAAGAATCGGATTGGCAACTAAACCAAATGTGCGCCCACCAACTGAAATTTCAGTTTTGTAAACTGTTGTCAGCTTATCTAATAAGCCTCGTTGGTGAGCTGGGTTCTTGTGAAATACATCCACATTGGCTCCAAGAAGTGAATTGACATCAAACTGAGGCAAGTCTTTACGAATATCACTTTGTGCATTACTCATCATATTTGTCACCGCTTTATTCATATAAACGATGTCATGTTCGTGATTGGCAATCATGGTGTTTGTCGCTACATTATCAAGTGCTCGTTTCACTCGTACATTTTCATAAGCAGCTTCTTTTTCTTTTTTCTCTCTTTCTAATCGTTCAGTTTTATCTTCCCATTCAACCACTGTGCCTAAACGGTTATTCTCTTCGTCAAACACTGGGGTTGCAATTAACCCGAACGTAAATCCTGCTACTTGTATCTCAGTGATATAAGTTTCAGTTAATCCCTCTAGTAACTTACGCTGGTGACTTGCGTTAACGTGAAAAACATCGATGCACTCACCAATCAGATTCTTTGTGTCGAAATTAGGCAACGCTTGGCGAAGTTGAGCTTGATTCTCCCCCAGCATTTGTAATACAGAGTGATTAGCATAAACAATATTACAATCTCCATCAGCCAGCATGACATTCGCTTGGCAAACATCCAAAGCACTAGAAATCCTTGCATTATTCGCTGCAAGCACCGCTTGCTTGTGTTCAGATGCAAGCTTTTCAGTAATATCTTTCCACTCAACTAAAGTTGATATACGTTCATTTTCAGCGTTAAAAACGGGGGTTGCGATTAAATCAAAAGTCAGACCAGAAACCTCAATCTGCGTCGTATAGACCCTGTTAAGGGTGGCTAAAATACCTCGCTGATGAGCTGGGTTTTTGTGAAAATCATCAATATTAGTACCAACTAAACTATCTACGTTAAATAGCGGTAAGCCCTCTTTTAAACGGCTTTCGTTTGCCTTAAGCATTTTCCGAACTGACTCATTTAAATATGTAATATTCAAATTAGTATCTGCAATCATGATGTTAGCCTGGCAGGTATGTAAGGCATTGAGCAGACTCTCAATATGATTTTTATCTTTATCAGCTTCGACATTTGTGCTAACTGCCCGTGCCAGTTCAGGCAAAGCACTCAAATCTAATCTAGCAAGCACATCCTGATCGGTTAACCGCAAGTAAGGTATTGCCGTATTTAAACAAACAAGCTTACGAGTAAGGCTATCAAGAAGTTGCTTCACATATAAAGTAGCAGCCAACGTTACTATCACTGGAAACCCGATAATTAAGCCACTTTTACCAGTGATTGTTACACCCAATAGCTGGAATGATCCTATAATTGCTGCCACCAGCACTACTGCAATAACTAATAACTTATTATTGTTCTCACTTTGCATGCTCTCACCCTTTCCTTTAATCTCAACCTTTGCGTGATTTACTTTGCATTAAGATCCAGTACTTTTGCTAAGTTGAGCAAAACCACCATTTTTTCACCTACATTGACTAAACCAGAAACATATTGTGCATTGTTAGAATCTTGAAAGTCTGGAACATCCTTTGCTTTTTCTTCCGAAATGCTATAAACATCTGATACTGCGTCAACAACCAACCCCATTACTTTTTGCTGTTCGCGTATGTATACAGACACCACAATGACAACTGTAAGTGGTCCGTAGTCGATACTAGAGATCCCAAATCTAAGCCTGAGATCTATAATTGGTACTATCGTGCCGCGTAAATTAATTGCACCCTTAACAAAATCAGCCGCATTAGGGATAGCGGTGATCTCCTCCCAGCCTCGAATTTCTTGCACAGCTAATATATCCAGGCCATACTCTTCATCGGCCATCATAAACGTTAAATATTGGTTTTCGTCCTGCTGCTTCCCAAGGCTTAACTGCTGGTTTAACTGAATACGCTCACTCATCAAGCCACCTCACTACCCTGTTGTTCAACCAACAACTCCTGTGTTCCTGGCCGCTTTAAACCGCTTAACTTTATTAACCCTGTGATGTCTACTATCAAAGACACTCTACCATCGCCTAATATTGTCGCACCTGAAATGCCATCAACCTTTTGATAGTTAGCTTCTAAACTTTTTATTACAACTTGCTGCTGTGCTAAAAGATCATCAACGAGTATGCCTACTTTGTGATTATCACTTTCAACCACCACCAGAAGAGTCTTATCTAGCTCTTCGATTGCGCCTTGATGATTAAAAATATCGTACAAACGTAAAATAGGTATGTACTCATCTCTGAGTCTAAGTACATCTAAATCTTTGCCCACTCTACTCACTTTAGTGATATCAATTTGCAAGGACTCTACAATCGAAATAAGTGGAATAATATAAGTATGACGAGCTACCTGAACCAGCTGCCCATCAAGAATGGCCAAAGTTAACGGTAAACGAATAGTAAACGTAGACCCAACGCCTGACGCAGAAGCGACTTCAACAGAACCGTTTAGGGCTTGAATATTTCTCCTGACTACATCCATGCCAACACCTCGTCCAGATATATCGCTCACTTCATCAGCCGTAGAGAAGCCCGGCATAAAAATAAGCTCGTTTATCTCATCTGCTGTCAGTTCATCGTGTGCTTGGATTAGGCCATTTGCGATGGCTTTACTACGAATTTTATCAGTATTTAATCCCTGACCATCATCCATAATCTCAATCACTATATTGCCTCCTTGGTGGAAGGCATTAAGCGTAACGGTACCGACTGGTTCTTTACCTGCTGCAATGCGCTTGTCGGGCGTTTCTAAGCCATGATCCAATGAGTTGCGCACCAGATGAACCATAGGATCAGATATTTTTTCCATAACTGTTTTATCTAATTCTGTTTGCTCACCAATTAATTTAAGCTCCACTTGCTTATTCAGTTTTTGGGAAATATCTCTAACTAGCCTCGGAAAGCGACTAAACACAAAACTGATTGGTAACATCCGAATACGCATAACATTCTCTTGTAAGTCTCTGGTGTTATGCGCTAACTGGGCAAGGCCTTCTTGTAAGGCTGTTATTGTAGACTCGGTGATCTCTTGCTCACCAATTTGACTCAGCATAGCTTGGGTAATCACCAATTCACCAACCATATTAATTAATGAGTCTACTTTATCTATCCCAACACGAATTGACGTAGAGGTGGATGACTCATTGTTTTTTTGCGGTTCTACTTTTTTGTTGATTTCTTTAGGTGGCGTAATGGACGCTGAAGATATCTCTGCAGATTTACCATCTGCGCTTTCAGGTTCTGATAGTGTTTCTGTAGATGCTTCAAAAATACCACCGCATACAGTTATCGTGATCTCGGCATCATCTTCTACCCATTCAAATATCTCTTCTATTGCTTTGCTGTCACTGTCTGTAGTTAAGAAAAAACGCCAACTTAAAAAGCACTCATCAGGATGAAGCTGCGCAATGTCGGGGATCGCATCATGAAATACTTGTGTTTCAATTTCTCCTAGCTCCCCTAATTCACTGATCATAAATAACGGCTCATTACCTGTTTTAAACAAGTGCGCTTTAGGCTTAAAATCAATTTGATAGGTGCTTTGTGTTATCTCATCGGCTTTTTCATCATTAGACTCACAAGCAGTGGCCTCTGCAATGCCTAAAATCTCTTCAAACTTACTTCGTAACGCATCAGCTTCAGTCAAATCAGGCTCTTGCTCTGATTGTAGCGCTCGCAGAAGGGTTCTTAAGCAATCGACCGACTTTAACAGCAAATCTACATGTTCTGTGGTGAGGGTACGTCGACCATCACGTACTTGATCCAGCAAAGTTTCAAGTACATGGGTAAAATCGGATACAGAAGTAAAACCAAAAGTACCGCTGCCGCCTTTAATAGAGTGTGCAGCACGAAATATGGTATTAATTGTTTCGCTGTCTTCTTTGCCTGGTTCCAAGTTCAATAACTCAGATTCCATTGCATCGAGTCCTTCAAAACTTTCTTCAAAGAACACCTCAAAAAACTGGCTAAGATCAATACTCATAAACCCAGCTCCTTAAGTTAACGTATTACTTTTTTCAACACTGCTAGTAACTGCTCGGGATTAAAGGGTTTTACTATCCAGCCTGTTGCGCCTGCTGCTTTGCCTTCAGTCTTTTTTTCTAGGCCTGACTCAGTTGTCAGCATCAACAAAGGCGTAAATTTATAGTTAGGTAGGTTGCGTAACTCTCGAATTAATGTAATTCCATCCATAATGGGCATATTCACATCTGAGATAACAGCATCAAACCCTTGTTGTTTTGCAATACTTAGAGCCTCACTACCATCACGTGCTTCGGTAACATCAAACCCCGCTTTTTTTAATGTAAAACCGACCATTTGCCTCATTGATGCAGAATCGTCCACAGCTAAAATTTTCTTCATACCAACCCCTTAATTTCTATCATTGAGAGCCAAGAATTCCGTTAAACCAAGCTCTTCAACTGAATTTAAAAGTGCTTGGCTGTTTCCATGCCAAATGAGCTTGTGGCTAACTGTAAGAAAGTGCTTTTGCAATGCACAAAGCAATTGAATTGACGCTGTATCAATACGAGTTACTTCAGATATGTCTATAGTTATATCCTGCTCTATCTCCAGTTCTTGTAATATTAACTGGTGTAACTCTTCAACTTGGCTAACAGCTAACTCTGAAGGAAGCTTTAACATATATGGGCACAGTTTAGATTTAATAACTCATAAATTTAGCTTAGACGTAGATATCAAAAAAGCCATAAAACTTATGCTAATAAAGACAAATTAATGAAGGTGTTAGAGAGTAATACGAATATCAGCACGCCAACTAAAATTTGTTGGCATACTGCGCTGCAATGATTTGAAAGTCTTCAGCAATTAAACTTGCATCAATAAGTGGCACTTCTCCCGCCAAAAATTTAGCTTTAAAGATTGCGCTTAAGTTACCCTGAGGATTTATCAATGCAACTGATGCACTGTGATCAACATAATAGTCAGGCTGGTCTGAATTACTAATTGCATAGATTAAGCCCATATTTCTCACCAATGGAAAGAGCTGAGCGTGAACATTGCTTAATCCTTTAAACTCTTTATTGAAATAGTCGATATATGCTCTTCGCTTTGAGGCATCATCTCGATTAGGATCAACCGAGATAAACCATACGGTTAGCTTGTTATTCGCCTGCAGTTGATCATAAACTTGACTAAGTTTTGCTAACGTCATTGGGCAAATATCAGGACAGTGTGTATACCCTAAAAAGACCAAGGTCCACTGTCCTTGCAAGTCTTTATTCGTGACCATCTGTTGATGTTGATCATATAATTCAAATGCACTCAATGACTTTGCATTTTTATAGTGAAGTGTATGCTCTGAGACCTCTGGCAGTTCAGTACAAGAGGCCAAAACCATCACAACTAATATCCATAGCCATTTCATTGTAGCAACCATTGGTCAATAAATAATGCAATGAATAATATCAGTAAATAGCTGATAGAAAAACGAAAAAGTGCCATCGCTTGTTGCTCACTCTGGTGCCAGTATAAGTTGATACTTTTACTAATAAATACAGCGTTGAGTAAGCATGCACTACTCAAATAAATCCAGCCTGACATGCCAATTAAATAAGGTAATAAGCACACAATACCCAGCAACACACTATACGCAATAATACATAACTTAGTAAAAGCTACACCATGCGTTACTGGCAGCATAGGAATATTAGCTCTTTGATAATCATTTTTACGCGCTATTGCCAGTGCCCAAAAGTGAGGTGGTGTCCATGTAAATATAATCATCACCAGCAGCCAAGGTGGTGCACTTAAAGTGCCAGTCTCACTTACCCAACCCAGCAATGGCGGCATCGCCCCCGCAAGCCCACCTATCACTATATTTTGTGGCGTGGCTCGTTTCAAAAACAAAGTGTAAATCACAGCATAGCCAACCAATGCGCCAAGAGTAAGGATTGTGCACAGCAGGTTACTCCAAATAATTAACAACGCACAGCCTAATATGGAAAGTATCAAAGCAAACAGCAGTGCATTTGTGATACTCAGTTGGGCAGTGGCAATTGGTCTATGCCGAGTCCTAGCCATTTTTTTGTCTATTTCTCTATCTACAATGTGGTTAATGGCAGCAGCCGCCGCTGACAAAAAACCAATCCCTAACAGGCTCATTACTTGAGATACCCAACCACGTTGCATATCTGGTGCCAGTGCAATACCAATCCAAGCAGTCAATACCAACATAAGTACAACTTTAATTTTGCAAATTGCTAAGTAGTTGCTCAACACTTGTTTTGGAGATAAATGCCACTTGGCAGGCACATGTAATACTGTCATATTGCAACTCCTTGTTTAGACGTTAATAAAAAGCATAACCGGACCATAGCAAGCAGTAACAATGCTGCCATAATGTTATGAAAAAGAGTAAGCAGTAATGGAAATTGAAGATGAACTATCAATCCACCAAGTACGAGCTGCGCCACTAAAAACGTGCAAACTAGTTTTACAGCACTTTGTATTTCAACGTTTTGTTCTTTATGAAAAATTCTCCAGCTAACCCAAAAAAGAGTTACTGCTGTAACAACAGCCCAAATACGATGTAAAAAGTGAATAGATAACCTAGTTTCAAACGGTAATACACCAAATTCATAGTTACTTTGCCCAACGGGTAAATGAAGTAAGCTTTCGATGGAAAATAACTCAATGTTACTGCAAATAGGCAAACCAGAACAATGTGGAGCCGCATAGTTAGCCGCAACCCAACCCCCTAGTGCAATTTGTATAATCAGCACGCAGAGTGCAAAAATTGCTAATAAAAAAGATCTGTGCTGGTTAGGCCTCGCTTGCGTTATACCACTGTGATGTGTACGTAATAGTAACAACACCAATAACGCGAGAATTGTAAATCCCCCTAATAAATGGCCCATTACAACAAACGGTTGTAGGTTCATGGTAACCGTCCACATACCGAGCATCCCTTGAAACAGCACCAGTACCAGTAACCCAATTGAATGCTTCAATCGAGGACTTACGTGAAGGCCATTAGAGAAACGATATTTGAATGAGGTAATACATAACACCACAATTAACAACCCCAATAGGGATGCAAAGTAGCGATGTATCATTTCAATCCAAGCTTTTTTGGGCTCCACTTGCGCATTCGGAAAATTCTCCTCAACAACAGAAAGCTCATGAGACTCATTAGGCACCGTTAAAAAGCCATAACAGCCTGGCCAGTCTGGACAACCAAGGCCAGCGTTACTCAAACGCGTGTATGCACCTAAAGACACCACAACCAAAGCCAAAATACAACTTGCCAAAACTAGCAGCTTATATCCTTTATTCATCATTTACTCCTTAGCTACTACGCGCATATTTTAATAATTTTTTTAGATCTTTAATGAGTCCTTTTTGTTCGATACGATTTTTACCCTGATCATCAAAATATGCATACTGTAATACCAACAACCCGCGATGATCTATCAAGTACAAACTTGCTGGTGGCAGTTTCTCATGTAAAGTATAGCTTTGATATTGAGGTGAAATTTGCTCACCTAATGTTCGGTTAAATACCACCAGCGAAACATCTTTTTGATGTTTACCAAGTGCTATATAGAGTTTTTCTAATGCAGCTAACTGTATATCACACTGACTTTGACAAGAGTCAGGCGCGTTAATAGCAATGCTCCAAAGCTGTTCTCCCTTTGATTGCCAGCTGGGAACTCGTAACTCTGAAGGTAAAAACTGACCATGATTTGTAGTGTGCTGCGGTAACCAGTCAAGTTTTATAGCAGCATACGCCAATACCAAAGGCACTAAACAGCAAACGATAAAGATTCCAAGAGGTCTTTGTATCATTCGTATTTTCCTCTTTTAATAGCAAAAAAAGCGATGCCACCTGCAGCAACAGCAATTAATAGCCACTGCAATGCATAAGCACGGTGTTTATCAGCAGGCATAACAACATGTTGGTAATGTGGGATTGCCACAATGGCATCAACACCTTGTTGATAAGCGACCAATTGAAATAAGGACTGCTGCGTTGATTGACTTAAAAACTCTAAATCCACATATTGTAAAAGCTGTGGTTGCTGTATATTCATATTTGGCTTAGAGGCTAAGGTGAAGCCCTTGATATCTTTGGACTTGATAATCACTTCAAGGGATAATTCATGTTCAGGTAAAGAAATAGAAGGTGTTTTGCGCATACCCAGAGCTTCAACAAACCCCAAATTGACCAACACCTTTTTGTTTGGATAGTCATTTAAGGTAAAAAGTGCCAAAGCGTCAAACCCCGCCTTACCATTGAGTACTTGGTTGTCTAAAAACCAAATTAAGTGAGAAGAGAAGCGTCCTTTAAGTATCGTAGACAAGCCGTTATTTTTTGCAGCCGATAATGAAAGTGTTTGTATTGCACTTAGCCCTAACTGCAAATCTTGCTGCTGTTGCAGTTGTTGTTTATCTGCAGCACGCTGCCACTGCCAAAGCGCTAATGCTAAACAACTAAAAATTACTACGGTGACTAACACCAAGGTAATAACTGAACTAGACTTGAGCTTAATTCTTTGCTGCATAAGGACTCACTATGCTAATTAAATTTATTATTATTTTTTTACTGCTATTTATTATTTTTAATTTATTTAGAGCATTATTTTTGATGCTGCAAAATCCTACTGAAGGAAAACCCATGTCGCTCTATTTAGGTCGTCGAGTTATTTTCTCCGCAGTTGTTTTAATCATTATAATCATTGCTGCGAAGTTAGGTGCGATTCAATTGAATCGCACCCCAAGCCTTACAGCACATATACAAATACAAATAAACATAACCAAACAACGTCCACAAAATGCCAATACCAAGCAGCTGCTTGAAAGGCAAAATGTTGTTTAGCAGTAAAATGTCCTTTGAAAAGTCTTAACAATACAATCAATAACAATATTGTTCCTAAAGTCACATGCACGCCATGAAAGCCAGTGAGCATGTAGAAGGTATTTCCATAGATACCCGCTTGTAAAGTCAAATCTAAATCAGCATATGCATGCATATACTCAAGTACCTGTAGCGCTAAAAATATGCATCCCAGCGCTACCGTTGCACCCAAGAATAGTTTTACTTTTGCCCGTTGGTCTTGTTCAATTGCCACATGTGCAAAATGTAAAGTAACAGACGAAGTAAGTAGTATAAGAGTGTTGATCAACGGCAATCCCTGCCATCCCATTGCTTGTGTCGTCTCTCCTGCAGGGGTTGACAACAGGGGCCAAACAGCTTCAAAAGTAGGCCACAACACCTCATTGGTCATAGCGTTATTACCTGCACCGCCAAGCCAAGGAACAGACAACACTCTCGCATAGAATAAAGCACCAAAGAATGCCCCAAAAAACATTACTTCAGAAAATATAAACCAACTCATACTTTGTCTAAATGAACGGTCCATTTGAGCTGAATACAAACCAGTTTGGGACTCATGAATAACATTTTTTATCCAACCAAACAGCATATAAAATAGAATGACTAAACCTGCATATAATACATATTGGCCATAGCCAGCATCACTGGATAACTGCATTACCGTAAGGCCTGCACCTATGGCTATCAAAAACATCGCCACGGCTCCAACTATCGGCCAATGACTTTGCTCGGGTACATAATATTGCTCATACTTTTCCATTATTATCTCCTAACCTGCCTGTTGCTTAGCCGCTACCGTATTACTTGCCGTAGCTTCGCTAATATCAAATACGGTATACGACAGGGTAAGCTCTTCAATCTCTTCGGGTAACTCAGTATCTACATAAAATACTAACGTAAATTCAACTTCTTGGTTGGCAGAAAATGGCTGCTGATCAAAGCAAAAACACGCCATTTTATGTAAATATTTAGCTGCCTTACCTGGACTAACAGAAGGTACTGCCTGCATAACCCTTGCTTCAGAGCTGAGGTTCTTCGCACTAAACTTCACTTCAACCATCTCGCCAGGGCTCACATTAACGCTATATTGGCGTGAATTAACTTCAAATGGCGCATTTCTTTGACTATGGGTAGTGAAACTCACATCAACAGTCCTAGAGGTAAGTACCTTATTACTCTCAGTAGCTACTTCTAAGGACGGTTTTCCATTTAAGCCTGTTACATCGCAAAACACATCGTAAAGTGGCACCAACGCAAAGGCAAAGGCAAACATACCAATCACCACTAGTGTCAGCTTTTTTAACAAGCTACTGTGGGGCATTACTTCACCTCTGGCGGTGTTGAGAAAGTATGATAAGGTGCAGGCGAAGGAACTTCCCATTCTAGCCCCTCAGCACCATCCCACACTTTATCCGGCACAGCTGCACCGCCTTTCGCACACTTGTATACAACGGCAACAAACAG
This sequence comes from Pseudoalteromonas sp. SANK 73390, assembly GCF_054966645.1. Taxonomy (NCBI): domain Bacteria; kingdom Pseudomonadati; phylum Pseudomonadota; class Gammaproteobacteria; order Alteromonadales; family Pseudoalteromonadaceae; genus Pseudoalteromonas; species Pseudoalteromonas sp. SANK 73390. The sequence continues at coordinate 118,034 of NZ_ARPN01000050.1, read as the reverse complement.
GAGTTGAGATAAACCAAAAGCAAACCCACCGATACTTATCAAAGCATTAAAATCAGCAAACTGAAGTGCATAATCAGGGATCCGTCTTGGCATACCTGCAAGACCAACAAAATGCATTGGAAAGAACAGCACATTGACACTCACTAAAGATAACCAAAAGTGTAATTTTGCTAGCCTTTCGTTATACATATGCCCAGTCCACTTTGGTAACCAATAATAGGCACCAGCCATGATTGAAAATATTGCTCCAGTCACTAACACATAATGAAAATGTGCCACAACAAAGTAGGTATCATGATATTGGAAATCTGCAGGTGTAATTGCCAACATCAACCCTGAGAAACCACCTAAGGTAAACAATACAATAAATGCAATTGAAAATAGCATTGGCACTTCAAAACTAATTGATCCTCTCCACATCGTTGCGACCCAGTTGAATACTTTCACACCCGTAGGTACTGATATCAACATGGTTGCGTACATGAAAAATAGCTCTCCAGCTAACGGCATTCCCGTTGTAAACATGTGGTGTGCCCATACGATGAATGACAATAAAGCGATGGATGATGTGGCATATACCATCGATGCATAACCAAATAACTTCTTGCGAGAGAAAGTAGGAATGATGGTAGAAATAATACCAAACGCAGGTAAAATCATAATGTACACTTCAGGGTGACCAAAGAACCAAAAAATATGCTGGAACATCACGGGGTCCCCCCCACCTGCCGCATCAAAAAAGCTAGTACCAAAATACTTGTCGGTCAAAACCATTGTGACAGCACCTGCCAATACGGGCATGACTGCAATTAACAAAAATGCCGTGATCAACCAAGTCCAAACAAATAATGGCAGCTTCATCCAAGTCATACCTGGGGCTCGCAAATTCACTATAGTTACAATGACATTAATGGCACCCATAATAGAGCTAATACCCATAATATGAACGGCAAAAACGAATAGCGCTGTATTGTCATTACTGTAAGTTGTAGAAAGAGGTGCATAAAAAGTCCAACCAAATGCAGGTCCGCCTCCCTCCATAAACAAAGACATCAATAAAATTGCAAAGGCAAACGGTAATATCCAAAAGCTCCAGTTATTCATTCTAGGTAATGCCATGTCAGGCGCACCGATCATCATCGGGACCATCCAATTTGCAAGGCCAGTAAAAGCAGGCATAACAGCCCCAAATACCATAATCAAACCGTGAACTGTTGTCATTTGATTAAAAAAGTGAGGGTCAACTAACTGTAAACCTGGCTGAAAAAGCTCAGCTCTAATTACCATCGCCATGGCGCCGCCGATTAAAAACATCGTCAGCGAAAAAATTAAATATAATGAACCAATGTCTTTATGGTTGGTAGTATATAACCAACGTTTAAATCCCTTAGCTGCATGATGATCATGATGATTTTGTTCTGATTGCGCTACGGTGCTCATTTACCAGCCTCCTTATTTGCATCTATACGTGCCTGTACTTCGCTCGGTTGTATTACTTGGTCTAAGTCATTTCCCCAGCTATTGCGCTTATATGTCACAACCCCTGCAATTTCTTTTATAGATAATTGCTTTGCAAATGCTTGCATTGCGGTTCCAGGTTTACCATGCAAAATAATATCAATGTGATCTTTGACCTCACCTAACACAATAGGGCTGCCTTTAACCGCAGGAAAGACACCGGGTAAACCCATACCTGTAGGCTGGTGACAAGCGGCACAATATGCCATGTACACTTGTTCACCTGTTTGCATTAATTCGTCTTTACTGAGGGTTTGGTCTAACAGTGCAACGCTTGCAGCAGCAGCCTCTAGTTTTTGCAGCTTTGCATTAGTTAACCATTGTTCAAACGCTTCTGGCGAGCGCGCATCTACCACAATCGGCATAAAACCATGATCTTTACCACATAGCTCAGCACACTGACCTCTGTAGATACCCTCTTCATTTACACGTGTCCAAGCTTCATTGATAAAGCCTGGGTTAGCATCTTTTTTAACCGCAAAGTCAGGCACCCACCACGAGTGAATTACATCATCTGACGTCATTAAAAAGCGTACTTTTTTGTCTGTTGGAATAACCAAAGGCTTATCTACCTCTAGTAAATAGTTTTCTGATTTTTCTTCTAAATCATCAATTTGTGCTCTTGGCGTAGATAGCACAGAGTAAAAGTCAACATCATGCCCCATATATTCATAATGCCACTTCCATTGTGAACCAGTTACTTTAATGGTTAAGTCAGCCTTACTCACATCCTCCATTGCAATCAGAGTTTTTGTCGCCGGAACAGCCATGGCTACTAAGATAACAAAAGGAATTGCAGTCCAGAGTATCTCAACCTTAGTGCTTTCATGAAACTGCGCTGGTTGAGCACCTTTAGACTTTCGATGGTAGATCATAGCCCAGAACATTACTGCAAAAACCACTACCCCTATTGCACAGCAAATTAAGAATATAGTCATATGGAGCTGATAAACATTTTGACTGATATCTGTGACACCTTCGCGCATGTTAAATGCACTATTGCCATAGGAAAATAAAGGAGTAGTAAGCAAAAATGCACTGACCACCGATAGGTATTTGTTCATTTGACGCCTCCTGCGTTATCCATTTGCTAACTGAGGCAAACGATGAATAACCATTATTATTATTTGGATGACTGTCTAAACATGTGATCTTCATCACAAGTTAACTACACGACAACTAAACAATTAGTCAATAAATGAACAATTAGCAAGTTTTAGCTGTTTTTGATATAAAACTTTGGAAGTGCTTGATTGCAAGAGAAACTACTTAGTGCATTTTCACATCAAACAACACAATAAAGACACAAAATAGTCTATTTAACTCATATTTTTAGATTGCTTAGAGCATTGGCAGCGCATATAAGCAAATTTGTTTAATCATAAGGGTTTTGCAGTTTGTACCTGCTTACCTAATACTAGGTTTAAAGTGACTGTTTTTTATAAAATATTCGACCTTTAAACAAAATAATATCAGATACATTCATATATATTTTTTCCCCTTCCATACTGGTTTCCAGACTTAAACCGTAAACAAATGATGACAAAGACCTCCAAATCAACATCATTTATTTCACACTAAATTTACATTCAATCTATAATCAATGTGCCGATTGTTTAAAAAGGATACAACATGAAAACAATATCAACTGCATTAATACTAGGTAGCTTACTACTCTCAAAAGCAGTCATAGCACAAGGGCAGCATAGTCACATCAGTGAGTTCACTTTCGATGAACAGGCTCTTAAAAGCCTCCAGTTATATTCAATTCAAGTAATAGAAGAGCAGTCTTTCTTGTTTAGTAATTCGTTACAACATTATGATTTAGAAAACTTCCTCATGAGTTATGCTCCACATTTAGAAAGTAAAAAAGAAGTCCTGCTGCACTGGTCAGGTTATAGCAGCATCAGCCCTAAGTTATTACTTGCTTTGATGGAAACACAGAGTCAAGTGCTCAGTACACCCAATAAACAAAACTTAAATGCACCGTTTGGTAACCTTTCAACTCATAAAGGGTTTGATAAACAAGTTGAAGATATCGCGCTGTCACTCAGTAAACGCTATTATGCATATCAGCAATATGTCGAACTGAATATAAAAAATACGCTTGTGTCCACTAATGCCAGCACCGTAGCGATTGTGAGCATGTTGGAAAATCAGCGCACTGATTTAAATAAACTACTTGTTCAATACGAGCTCTTATTTGGTAAAAGCATGTTGCAAGCCAATGAAAAAAACCATATTCAAGTGCAAAATGTACAGCCACAAGTCAATTTCACTATGCAACTACCTTGGCCTTCTGGAAATGCATGGTACAGCGGTGGAGCTCATTCAAATACAGGTTCGGGTTACCCTTATTCTTCATTAGACTTTAACAATGGTTCAGGTGGCTGGGGAAGCAACACGCCCTGGGTACAAGCATCCCACAGTGGGCGTGTTACTCGCTATTCATCTTGTAGTATTCGCGTAACTCATTCTAGTGGCTACGCTACTCAATACTACCATATGGACAACTTGCAATATCAAAGCGGTGATACGATCTCCTCGGGGGCGTGGCTAGGTCGTTATGCTAACAATAGAAATCAAGCTTTATGCCAAGGAGGTAGCTCTAGCGGGCCACATGTTCACTTTTCATTACTTAATAATGGCCGTTTTATCTCGTTACATAACTGGTACATCAGCGGCTATCGAATAGATGTAGGCAACTCGAACTATGATGATAATTGTTGGAATTTTTATTTTGAAAAAAATGGCTATGTGACTTGTGCATGGAACCGTTTATATAAGTAAATTCTTATATTGCACACTGACTAGCATCTGTAAGTTAAGTGTGCATCTTCCTCATTTATTAGGCTCTTTTTTACAAGCTGTAGGTGCGCCATCAATTCTGCTATCTCAACTTGTGCAATGTAATAATTACTTTGCTGCTCAACATTACTTACCAAAGAAAACAAAATAATGGGCTGTATTAACAAGTCTTTAAGGTGATAACAAATAGGTAGCTCAAATTGCGGAAGTAAACTTTGAATATATTCATCAGAACGCTGTTTTAAAGGTTTTTTTTGCAACTCATTTGATATTAATAACAACTGCGAAATATAGTTCGCGCACTGTGATTTTTGATCAGCAAATACTGCAAGTATGGTTTGCGCCGTGATATGAAGCTCATCACTTTGTGTTTTAAGCGCTTGCCGCTTTACATCTGTATACAAAGCAAGCTGTAACTTTTGTAGCTGTTCACTATATGTATGCAACAAAACCAACAACTTAGGCGAATCATGCACTTGCAAAGATTTATTTTGCTCAATACACGCTGTAATAACCACACATGCTATTATCACAGCGAATTTTTTAATCATTAAAATTGTACCTACTCAATGCCAAAAACCAATAAAAAAAGCCGCATTGACGCGGCTTTTTTTAATTATTTAGTATTAAGGCATCGCATCAAGATCGGCGCCTTCTTTTTCTACTTCAACTGGAATTAAGTCTTCTTTACTTACCCCCATTGCAACTGCAACTGAGCTGGCAACATAAACAGAAGAATAAGTACCGATGAAAACACCAAACAACAGTGCTGTGGCAAATCCATGAATTGTTTGTCCACCCCATACAAATAACGCGACCAATACCAATATAGTGGTAATTGATGTTACTAATGTACGGTTAAGTGTTTGAGTTAAAGAAATATTAATTATTTCAATTGTATCGTCAATGCGCACTTTTCTGAAGTTCTCACGGATACGGTCTGAAACAACAATCGTATCATTTAACGAGTAACCTATAACAGCCAAAATCGCAGCTAATATGGTTAAGTCAAACTCAAGATCAAGTAACGAAAACAATCCCATCGTCAAGATCACATCATGGAACAAAGCTGCAACCGCACCAAGTGCAAAACGCCACTCAAAACGAAATGCGACATAAATCAAGATACAGATCATGGCAGTTAACATAGCTAAACCACCTTGCTCTTTTAGATCCTCACCTACACTTGGTCCTACAAACTCGATACGACGCATTTCTACACTACTATCAGCCTGTTGTAATGCAGCAATAAGTTGATTACCTATCTCTTCAGCTTTAACATCATCGCCACGAGGCGCTAAGCGAACCAGTACTTCTTGACTGGTACCAAATAGCTGTACCGATGCATCTGCAAACCCATTTTCAGCAAGTACATCGCGAATATTTTTTAAATCAGCTGGCTGTGAAAAACCGACTTCAACGGCAGTACCACCTGTGAAATCTAAGCCAAAGTTCAATCCACGAATTGCCATTGAAGCAATTGACGCCACTATCAACAGCGCAGAGAAAGCCATTGTAAGCTTTCTTGCCGACATGAAGCGGATAGTGTCTTTTAAGTTTAATAACTGCATACCCGTCTCCTAGATAGAAAGCTTCTCAACACGTTTACCACCAATACAAAAATTGATCACCGCACGGGTGCCAACGATGGCTGTAAACATGGAAGTAATAATACCAATCGCCAACGTCACTGCGAACCCTGCAATTGGTCCTGTACCAACTGAGAACAAAATAATTGCAGCAATTAGCGTGGTGATGTTAGCATCAAAAATTGTGCTAAATGCACTATCATAACCGTGATGTACAGCTTGCTGAGGACTACGACCATCGGCTAATTCTTCTCGAATACGCTCAAAAATAAGCACATTTGCATCCACAGCCATACCTACTGTTAATACAATACCTGCGATACCCGGTAAGGTTAGTGTCGCCCCAGGGATCATCGACATAACGCCAACGATTAATACTAAGTTCGCCGCTAATGCAAGGTTTGCAACTAACCCGAAACCTTTGTAATAAGCCAACATAAAGGCTAATACAAATGCAAAACCTAGCCCCACAGCCGTCATACCTGCATCAATATTTTCTTGACCTAAACTTGGACCTACCGTGCGCTCTTCTACAATTTGGATTGGTGCAACCAAAGCGCCTGCACGAAGTAATAAGCTCAAGTTATGTGCTTCGGCGGGGTTATCGATTCCAGTAATACGGAAAGAGTTATTTAACCGTGCTTGAATTGTTGCAACATTAATGACTTCTTCGACTTTAATTGGCGGTAGTGCTTTACCACTTGCATCTTTCTTACCTGATGGTTTGTACTCAATAAATACTGTTGCCATGCGCTTACCGATAGCACGTTTAGTAAACGCATTCATTTTTGCGCCACCTTTACTATCAAGGTTAATACTCACTTGTGGACGCTGGTATTCGTCCATGCCAGACTGCGCACCAGTTATATGACTCCCCTCTAGGATGATACGTTTTTTCAATACCACAGGAAAGCCATCTTTGTGGTTAATAACTTCAGTACCCGGTGGAATACGCCCTTGTGCAGCGGCGCGCACATCAGCATTTTCATCCACTTCACGGAACTCTAAAGTGGCGGTGGCACCTAAAATCTCTTTCGCTCTTGCAGTATCTTGTACACCTGGCAATTGCACAATAATACGCTCGGCACCTTGTCGCTGAACATTGGGCTCAGCAACACCTAGTTGGTTAATTCGATTGCGGATGATAGTTTCGTTTTGCTTGATAGCATAGTCACGAATTTCTTTAAACTTCTGATCGCTTAAATTCACATAAAATGCAACATCATTGCTACTGTCATCAATAAAGTTATAAAGCGGATAACGACTTTGTAAGAAGCGCTCTGCAGCTTCTTTATCAGTCGCCTCACGCATCGTTACTTGTAATCTATCGCTGCCAGCGACGCGACGTACTGAGCGATAACGTAACTTTTCTCCCCGCAAGTCGCTCTTAAAATCTTGTTCCATGGTCTCAAGCGCGTTATCAAGCGCAGTAACCATATCTACTTCCATAGTAAAGTGCACACCGCCACTTAAATCCAAGCCCAACTTCATTGGATTGCCACCTAAGGTTTTTAACCATTCAGGTTGTGCAGGGCTCATATTAATCGCAGAAATATAGTCTTCACTCAAATTAACACGCAATATGTCTTGCGCTTTCAGTTGCTCTTCTACATTTTTAAAACGCACCAATACTTGACCATTCTCAAATACTGACGACTTTACTGTGATGTTGTTCTTTGCAAGTGTATTATTTACTTGATCTAGCACGCTTAAGTCAGCACTAGCACCTTTGGTGCCAGAAATTTGTATAGCCGGATCACGGCCATACAAATTTGGTGTGGCATATAAGATACCCACAGCCAACACAACGAGTACCAGTAAGTATTTCCACATTGGATACTTATTTAACACTGGATTATCCCTTTTATTATTTTTCTTACAGTGACTTCATTGTACCTTTCGGTAGAACAGCAGAAACTGCTGATTTTTGTACCGTTACTTCAGCTTGGTCATTAAGTGCAATAACGACAAAATCTTTATCATCAGCAACCTTCGTAATCTTACCTACCAAGCCACCTTGAGTTAGTACTTCATCACCCTTCGCTAATGCACCCATTAGGCTTTTATGATCTTTAACACGCTTAGCTTGTGGACGGTATATTAAGAAATAAAATACCAGACCAAAAATAGCCAGCATAATCAGCATTTCCATACCACCACCTGCAGGCGATGCACCTGCAGTGCTTGCATGCGCACTCGACATAAATAAACTCATAACACTTCCTCTTTAAATTTTATATTTAATCTTATTCAGTTTCTGCTAACGGTGGTACAGGTTGACCACGGCGTGCATAAAAATCTGCTACGAAGGCATCTAACTCACCTTTACTGATAGCATTGCGTAATCCTTCCATAACACGTTGATAGTAACGTAAGTTATGAATTGTATTTAAGCGTGCCCCTAAGATTTCATTACATTTATCTAAATGATGTAAATAAGCACGAGAATAATTTTCACAAGTATGACAGTCACACTCAGGGTCTAATGGACCCGTATCCGTTTTATGTACTGCATTGCGAATTTTAACGATGCCACCGGTAATAAATAAATGTCCATTGCGCGCGTTTCTTGTTGGCATGACGCAATCAAACATATCAATACCACGTCTTACAGACTCTACTAAATCTTCAGGTTTACCAACTCCCATCAAATAGCGAGGTTTATCTTCTGGCATTTTATAAGCACAATGATCAAGGATGCGGATCATATCTTCTTTCGGTTCACCGACAGATAATCCACCTAAAGCGTAACCATCAAAGCCAATATCTTCTAAACCTTTTTGTGACTGTGCACGCAACTCTGGATACATCCCACCTTGAATAATGCCAAACAGCGCAGATGGATTATCACCGTGCCCCTCTTTGGAACGCTTAGCCCAGCGAAGTGACAACTCCATTGAATCTTTCGCTTCTTTTTCTGTTGCAGGGTAAGGGGTACATTCATCAAAAATCATGACAATATCAGAGCCTAAATCACACTGTACTTGCATCGCTTTTTCTGGAGAGAGCATGATTTTCTCACCATTTACTGGTGATTGGAACATAACGCCTTCTTCAGTGATTTTACGCATAGCACCTAAGCTGAACACCTGAAAACCACCAGAGTCAGTCAATATAGGTTTGTCCCAGTTCATAAAATCATGAAGGTCACCATGTTGTTTAATAATTTCAGTACCTGGGCGCAACATTAAATGAAAGGTGTTACCAAGACAAATTTGCGCGCCGGTGCCTTTTAACTCATCAGGAGTCATACCTTTAACAGTACCATACGTACCTACAGGCATAAATGCGGGGGTCTCTACTACACCTCGTTCAAAAACAAGACGACCACGACGCGCTTTACCATCTGTACAGTCTAATTCAAATTTCATTATTACCTCAAAGTCGGAAAAACAGTCCAACTGTTAACAGTTGCTAACAACAAAGCAGTTTAACAATCTGGTGAAAAAACTGCCCAATTCTACCTTGTTTGCTTGGGTAATTCTAATTATTGGGCCGAAAATACGGTTTTAAAGATAAGAGAGAGTAAAACAACGTAAACAAATAAAAACTTCTTTGAAGAATTAAACACATACTTATGTTAGAGCTCTAATTGAGTAGCTAACTCTGGCTCATTGATATTTTCGCGAACAGGTAACCAAATCTATAAAGCGAGCTCTAGGCTCTTAGTTATTCACTGGTTTTACCTGCTGGTTTTTACCTTCAATTGGGCGTTTTTATTGTATGAACCTCTTAAGCTGTAATTAATACCGCTTTGTATTCTGTGCCTTGGGTCAACATTGCAAAGGCTGTTCTGACTGTCTTGTTCGCTAAGGCTACCGCAGCACAACGTTTTCCTCTACGAGCAACCAATGCTTGATCCATGCCTCTTTTTGGGTGACGGCTTCTCGTGTCATTATCCGGTTAATCGCTGACATTGCACCTACGATAAGGTTACTGCGTAACATACTGTTTTTCACATATTTGCCAATACTGCCCAGTTTGACTTTTCCTCCCGTTGAATACTGAATTGGGGTTAATCCTATACAAGCAGAAGCATCTTTGCCTTTGTGAAATAGCTCGGGTTGACAACCCAAAGCAATATATAAATTCACAGCATTGATGGTACTTACGCCCTCTAACTGTAGTAACCTTTTACATTCAGTATGTTGTGTCGATATGTTAGCCAACACCTCTTCATAATGCACAATCGATTTTAGTAAACCGCGATATTGTGTCCAGGCCATTTGTAATGCACTTCTAAATTCAAAGGATAGGTCATTTTCACCATCTTCTAATGTTGCTTGAATGACACCTTTTAACCCACCATTACGGTTGGACAATTTAATATTCAATTCCAATAACAAGCCTTTTAGCTGGTTGCCTAAGGCTGTTTTTTGCTTAATCGCTAACTCTCTAAAACGCATAATAGATTGCAGTTGTTGCTGTTCAATGTTTTTACCTGAGATAAAATTAACATCCGGTAGTAAAGCCGCTTGCACAACCGCTAATGCATCGTTTTTATCTGTCTTTTGGTTCTGGCGTACTGAATGGACAAGTTTAGGGCAAATGAGACGAGCATCATGCCCTAAACTACTGGCTTGTTGTTTCCAATAGTCTGAGGTACTACAGGCTTCAAAAATAACTGTCGCTGATTTAAGGTTGGCTAAGAAGGTTAAAAACTCCCTCGTTGTCATTTCTGTATTAGAACGCACGCTTTTGTTTGTATACATATAAACTTGGATAACTTCTTCTGCTAAATCTACACCAACGATAGTATTATTCATGTTATGGACTCTTTTTAATATGTTTGTGTTGTAACAAATATATTACCTCACATCTTCGGGTGTGAGGGAGTCCAATTACCTATGTGCGACGCGCAGGTTCTGCCTTAGGAAAACACTCGAATGACTGCTCTGAGAACACACAGCAAAGATCAACACGCCCTAGATTTAAAGTAGTGATGTCCATGATGTTGTTTCGCATCTGCAAAGCTTCGCTCGACCATTTCTACTCATCGTCGATAAAGCTTTTTCCCCATTCGCTCAGCCTAATCACATTGGTGTTTTCTACACTTACTTGCCAAACATACTACGTGATAACTTTGGTTTTATTCTTACTGACTGTACACTGATTTTTGACTTGGCAACTTTCGCATTTCCTTGGGTCGCAATGATAATGCCGATAGCCTGTTCGACTCGTTGTTTTATAGATTAGGATTTCACCTTGGGCCGTACATAGGTATCCGTATCAGGTTGGTACTGATATTCCCGCTTGGCAAGCACGAGTTGATAAATAGCGACCATTTATAATTCGAATTGCTGGGAGGGTTTTCTTTAAGCATAGTGGAAGGGTTTTCTTTAAGCATAGTGAATATTCTAAACTCACTACGCTTATTAGATCAAAGTGTGAGATCCGCGTCTAGCCTTTTTTAACAATCTTAATGACGCATAATGCGTCATTTTTTTATCTGTATTTTATGTATCAAGCCGTCGTAACTTCAAGACCTGGTGCTGGCATTGAGACAGGTTCGTCGAACGTAGCCCATTCCCATGCTGATTCAGTTGCCATAATCTGACGTAACAACTTATTATTTAAGCCATGGCCCGATTTAAAACATGTGATCTTACCAAGGATATTGTACCCAGCCATAAACATGTCACCCACACAATCTAATATTTTGTGTTTTACAAACTCATCATCATAACGAAGGCCATTTGGGTTTAACACTTTATAATCATCAAGCACAACTGCATTGTCCATGCTACCACCTAAGGCTAAATTATTGGCATGCATGTATTCAATGTCTTTCATAAAACCAAACGTTCTAGCTCGACTGATTTGCTCCGTAAAACTCTGTGCAGTGATATCCAGCGCAATGCGTTGGCGGCTTTCATTGATAGCAGGGTGATCAAACGCAATTTCAAAATCAATATGAAATCCATCATAAGGCGTAATTTCTGCCCACTTATCACCGTCTTCAACACGGACTTTTTCTTTGATACGAATAAAGCGTTTAGCAACGTTTTGTTCTTTAATGCCGCCTTTTTGCAATAAATAAATGAATGGTAATGCACTCCCATCCATAATTGGCACTTCTGCACTATCAAGCTCAACAATTAAATTATCGATACCCATGGCAGCGACTGCAGCGATTAAGTGCTCAGTGGTCGAAAGACGAATACCATCTTTATTAGTTAAACACGTACACAGCTGCGTATCTCCAACAGCTTCTGGCGTAGTTTCAAAATTAACGACTGGATCAAGATCCACACGACGAAACACCACTCCGGTGTTTTCGCTCGCTGGTCGGAGAGTGATCGTGACCTTTTCGCCTTTATGAAGCCCTACACCCGTTGCTTTTACAACTTCGGCAATTGTACGTTGTCTAATCATAGCTTCGCCCACTTTTATTACACATAGACGGCGGATTGTATCACAAATACGATCAGCTGCCAATTGTTCAATCTATAATCAGAGATTAGTCTGATTGCTTACGCAAAAACGCAGGAATATCGAAATAATTTTCTTTTTCTTTATCTGCTTCTTTGCTATCTACTTTACTTGTTTCTGTACTAGCGCTTGGCTTATTACTTACAGCTGGTTTACTCTTCTGAGATGCTGTTTCCTGAGTACCATCTGTTTGTGGTTGTGTAAAACTAGGAACAAACATACCTGTTGATTGAGTGCTTTCTTGAGCCTCATTACCTGTATCAGAACCTACGACCTTTTTAAAGCCATTATCTACAATACCGAATTGAGGACGACGCTCACCACCTAAACCAGTTGCAACCACAGTTACACGTAGCTCTTCGCTCATTTCAGGGTCAATAACGGCACCAACAACCACAGTCGCATTCTCTGAAGCTAGTGCTTTAACGTGGTTACCCACTACCTCAAACTCTTCGATAGTGATGTCCATACCTGCTGTAATATTTACCAAAATGCCCTTTGCGCCAGTTAAATCTACATCCTCTAATAAAGGACTTGAAATTGCGGCTTCAGCAGCTTCTTGCGCACGGTCCGGACCTGAAGCCGAAGCAGTACCCATCATTGCTGTTCCCATCGCTGACATCACTGTTCTTACGTCTGCAAAGTCAACATTGATCAAGCCTGAACGAGTAATTAGTTCAGCGATACCTTGTACAGCACCATATAGTACATCGTTAGCCTTAGCGAACGCGTCTAACAGTGTAGTTCCTTTGCCTAAAACTTTAAGTAATTTGTTGTTGGGAATTGTAATAAGTGAATCTACAATTTCTGACAGTTCACCAATCCCTTGATCAGCTGCTGCCATACGCTTCTTACCTTCCAAATCAAATGGACGGGTAACAACAGCCACAGTTAAAATTCCAAGCTCTTTCGCAACACGAGCCACAACAGGCGCAGCACCAGTACCGGTTCCACCGCCCATACCTGCTGCGATAAATACCATATCAGCACCTTCTAAGGCTGATTTGATAGTTTCAATATCTTCTTCAGCGGATTTACGCCCCACATCTGGGTTAGCACCTGCACCCAAGCCTGAAGTAATTTGAGTACCTAGTTGCACAGTTATATCTGCTGATGATTTACGCAGTGCTTGCGCATCGGTATTAGCAGCAACAAAACGTACACCTTCAATTTCTTGTTTCACCATGTGTTCAACGGCATTACCACCACCACCACCCACACCAATGACTTTAATAACAGCTTCTTCGCTGTGTTGTTCCATAATATCAAACATCTTCACTCTCCGACTTGAGCTTAAAACTCACCTTGGAACCATTTTGTAATGCGGCTCCACCAACTTCCTTCCGTCTCTGCTTTGGACTTTTGTGCATTCATCGATTGCAGTGTACGGCCGTATTGTAACAAACCTACCGCTGTTGCATATGCAGGATCGTTAACATAATCTGTTAGGCCCGTTACACCGATGGGTTTACCTATTCTCACAGGCATTTGACAAATATCCTCGGCCACCTCAAGGGCACCGGTCATTTTCCCGCTTCCACCAGTAATAACAAGACCCGCAGCAATTTGATCTTCAAAACCTGAGCGGCGTATTTCTTCAAGCGCCAACTCTAATAACTCTCTGAACCTAGGCTCAACAACTTCAGATAACGTGTGTCGAGACATTAAGCGTGCTGGACGACCACCCACACTAGGTACTTCTATTGTATCTTCATTGCTAGCCATTTGGCTGCTAGCACAGGCATATTGTACTTTTAATGACTCAGCATGAGAGATAGGAGTACGAAATATTTTAGCAATATCACCGGTAACCTGATTACCTGCAACAGGGATTACAGCAGAGTGACGTAATGCGCCATTTAAATAGATAGCAATATCCATCGTCCCTCCACCAATATCAACAACCGCGACACCCAGTTCCTTTTCATCATCCGTGAGTACCGAATAACAAGAAGCCAACGCACTAAACGTTAATTGATCAACTTGAAGCCCGCAGCGTTCAACACACTTCTCTAAATTTTTAGCCATATCATTCGAGCAAGTTATGATATGGGCTTTGGCTTCCATACGAACCCCACTCATACCAAGGGGATTCTTTATCCCCTCTTGCATATCAATGCTGTATTCTTGTGGCAATGAATGGAGCATTTTACGTTCTGCAGAAATTGGTACGGAACGCGCAATATGTATCACATTAGCAATATCGTCATCACTCACTTCAGCATTGTTAATCGCTACCACGCCGCTTTCGTTCTGGCATTGAATATGCTTACCAGAGATACCTAAATAAACTGAACTAATACGGCAATCAGCCATCAGTTCCGCTTCATCAATCGCACGACGAATAGACTCTGAGACAAGGTTGAGATCATTAACACCACCCTTATCCATACCATAAGAGACTTGGTTGCCCACACCAACTATACTAAGCTGATTATCCGCGGTAATTTCACCAACGGTCGCAACTACTTTTGAAGTACCTACATCCAACCCTATCACTAAATTTCTTTCTGCTGACTTGGTCATGCTTCACTCTTACTTTGTTGTTCTTGTACTTGCGGATATTTCCAGCTAATTGCCAGCCCCGTATCATAACGCAGGTCTATCACATCAATCATGGCACCTTCCGGTGCCTGCATTTTTGGATAAACATCAATAAATCTTTGTACTCGTTTGGCTATACTCTCTCGACCTAAATTAAGCCGCACACCACTATCTAGCCAAAGCTGCCAAGCAAAACGCTCCGATAGTGCCAAGCTTACTAGCTCAAAATTATTCACCAACAGCATGTCTTTAAACTGCAAGAAGGTCTGCCAAGCTTCGCGTTCACTCCCTTCAGGGCCATATAACTGAGGCAACTGTGTACTTAGTTGTTCACTTTGAGCTTGAAAAACATCACCTTGCTTATTGAGCAGTAAATCACTATTCCACACTGCAACAGGTTGATGCTCAACAACATAGACCTGTAATTGATCAGGCCATTGCTTACGCACTGACACATGGGCTACCCAAGGCAGATCTTGTACCTTGTTATGCACAGACTTAACATCAAGTTCAAAGTAGCTACTCAAATCAACTTCTTTAATCGCCGCGATAATATCGACTTCTTTGGTGTAATAAGGTTTACCTAGTACTGTTAATTGCTTTATTTGCGCATCTTTATGCTCTACTAACCAATCACTTACCCAGTATGTACCTTTAATTACACTCAGTATAACCAACATGAAAAAGCTGACACCTAAAATCAACGACCAATTAAGGCGCTGTTTTAGCCGTTTGGCTTTATCAAAAAATGCACGCATTTTAAAGCGTTTGTTCCAAAATGCGAACAACTAATTGTTCAAAACTTATGCCTTGTGCTTTAGCCGCCATAGGTACTAATGACTTTTGCGTCATCCCTGGGACCGTATTCACTTCAAGCAAATAAAACTGCCCATTATCATCTTGCATCGCATCAACACGTCCCCAACCTTTTGCACCCACTAATTCAAAAGCATGCTTAGACATTACTTGTAATTGTGACGCATAAGCGTTTGAAATATCAGCAGGACAAAAATATTGTGTACTATTGACTTGATACTTAGCTTCGTAATCATAGAAACCACGTGGCGTTTTCATTTCAATGACCGGCAACGCCTCACCACCTAGCATTGCAACAGTAAACTCTGGACCCGTGATCCACTGCTCAACCAATACTTGATCATCAAATTTAAAAGCATGAGTGAGCGCTACATTCAACTCTTGTGCATTACTGGCCTGCGCCATACCAATACTAGATCCTTCGTGTGATGGCTTTACCATCACCTTACCAAATTCATTGATAATACTCTGCGCGTCAAAACCAGTATTGGCATCTATCACTGTATAAGCGGCTGTGCTCAACTTGGCAGATTGAAAAAGGCGTTTACAACGTACTTTATCCATTGCTAATGCACTGCCTAATACACCACTGCCGGTGTATGGAATGCCCATATACTCTAAAGCACCCTGTATAGTACCATCTTCTCCGCCTCTACCATGAAGCGCAATAAACACACGCTCAACGGCTAAGTTTTTTAATTCCCACAGGTTTCGCTCGGCGGGATCAAAGGCCAAAGCATCTACGCCAGCATTGAGCAAGGTATTTAAAACTGCTTCACCAGATTTAAGAGACACTTCTCGCTCAGCAGAGCTACCTCCGAGCAATACTGCTACTTTTCCAAATCGACTCATGCTTCACCTTGCTGTAATGCAGCTACCGACATTTGACTGGCAGCCAATTGTTTAACGATTTGGCCTATATTACCCGCACCTTGAGTAATGACTAGGTCATTATCTTGTATTACCTCAGCCAATATCGCTGATAACTCTTTATGATCAGCAACGTGAATTGGCTCAACACCTCGTTGTCTTAAACTACGACACAAACTTTTACTATCAGCACCAACAATGGGAGACTCACCAGCACTATAAACATCTAATAAAATCAACTGGTCAACTTCAGCTAGTACTTTCACAAAATCCTCATATAAGTCGCGCGTTCGAGAATAGCGATGAGGTTGATAAATCATCACCAAACGCTTATCCGCCCATCCAGCTTGTACCGCCTGTATCGTAACAGCCACTTCTGATGGGTGATGACCATAATCGTCCACCAACATAACCGTGCCGCGCTCGTTTTCAAATTCACCATAGTGCTGAAAACGTCGGCCAATCCCTTCAAATTGTTCAAGGGCGGCTAAAATAGCACCATTGTCTATGTGATGATCTTTAGCTACAGCAATAGCTGCAGTGGCATTAAGGGCGTTGTGCTTACCAGGCATGTTTAGTTTTACTTCGATTAACTCACCTTTTTTACTAACTACCGAGAACTCACTACTATTGAGTGTCTGTTGAAAGTCTTGCATCCGGTAATCTGCCAGCTCCGACTCCCCATAAGTAATGGTTGGACGTGCAAAGCGTGGGATTAAATCTGCCGCAACTTGTGAGTCAATACACACGACGGCTAAACCATAAAATGGCAGGTTATGAATAAAATCCACGTAGGTGTCTTTCATTTTTTCAAAGTCACCTTGGTAAGTATCCATATGATCTGCTTCAATATTGGTGATCACAGATACCATAGGTTGTAAATGCAAAAACGACGCGTCACTTTCATCTGCTTCTGCAATAAGCACATCACTGGTGCCTAATTTTGCGTTAGTGCCAACACTATTTAATAACCCGCCAATAACAAAAGTAGGGTCTAATTTTGCCTGAGCAAAAATACTGGCGATTAAACTTGTGGTAGTGGTTTTACCATGTGTACCCGCAATGGCAATACCGTGACGAAAGCGCATTAACTCAGCCAACATTTCTGCACGGCGTACAATTGGAATACGCGCGGCCTTAGCTGCGATAATTTCAGGGTTTTGCTCATCAATTGCGCTCGATACAACGACCACATTGGCATCTTTAATATTATTCTCATGATGCCCAATAAAAACCTCAGCACCCGCTTTCAATAACCGCTCAGTCATGGCATTTTGAGCAATATCAGATCCTGTGATCCGATACCCCTCATAAGCCAATACTTCTGCTATGCCGCCCATACCAGCACCACCAATACCAATAAAGTGTATGGTGTTAATTCTTCTCATAGCCCGACGATTAGTGATTTCTTTCACGCGTTACTCTTTTATATCTAAAATTCAAATGGGCGAACTTAGTTGTTCGCATACTTTCGCCACGCAAGACGTAGCATCTAACTTTGCTTGTTGTTTTGCACGAATAGCAAGCTGCTCAATCATCTCTGGCTGGTGCACATAAGGAAACAACAATTCACAGAGTGTTTGTTCATTAAACTGACTTTGAGGCAACAACAATGCAGCATCATTATCCACCAAATAACCCGCATTAGCCGTTTGATGATCATCAACTGCATGTGGATAAGGGACAAAGAGCGCCATTTTACCCGCAGCCGCAATTTCGCTCACTGTTAGCGCACCTGCTCGACAGATAACAATATCAGCCCAATCATAAGCACTATCCATATCATCAATAAACTCAAAGACTGACGCTGCGACACCTGCAAATTTATAGCAGTCGATCAGTTCAGCTTTGTGCCCTTTACCACTTTGATGGCGTATAGCAATCGGCAATGATGCTGTTTTACTCAGTCTTGCAAATGCAGCGGGTAATATATCGTTTAACACCTTGGCACCTAACGAGCCACCGACCACCAAGCAATTTAACTGCTTAGCAACCTTTTTTGGTGTAAGAGTTGCTACCGAGTGACGTACAGGGTTACCAACAACTTGTACTTCGTTACTTGCAAATGCACTTGGAAATGCAGCTAACACTTTATTGGCTATGTTGGCCAATAACTTATTACTTAAGCCTGCCACCGCATTTTGTTCATGAATTACCAAAGGAGTACCTGTTAGTTTTGCCGCAACTCCCACAGGGCCTGTTACATACCCACCCATCGCTAACACCACATTAGGACGGCGATATTTGATCACACTTCTGGCGGCTAGAATTGCTTTAAGCACCATAAATGGCGCTTTGAGTAAACGTTTGATGCCATTGCCACGTACACCTTGAACATTAATAAAGTCAATCTCAAAACCATGCTTAGGTACAACCTGCGCTTCCATTCTATCCGCAGTGCCAATCCAAGATACTTCCCAACCTTGTGACTTAAGCTCGTTTGCGACTGCAATCCCTGGAAAAATATGTCCGCCCGTGCCACCTGCCACAACCATAAGACGTTTAGTCATCGCCGACCTCCACGAGTACCACTTCTTGAGGTTGCTTGTTTGGTTGCCATTTTAGTTTCAAAATCCACTCGTTGTAATACACCCGCAGCAACTATCATCACCAATAAACTTGATCCACCATATGACACAAAAGGTAACGTTAATCCTTTTGTTGGCAAAATACCTGCACTTGCACCTATATTCACCATAGTCTGAAAGGCAAACCAAATACCAATGGCAAGTGCAAAATAACCTTCATATTCCAAAGCGCTCTTCAATGCTCTTTGCCCAATTAACAAAGCTCTAAAAACCAAAGTTGCGAGCAGCATAATAATGCTCACTACGCCAACAAACCCTAGTTCTTCAGCAACCACCGCAAAAATAAAATCATTGTGTGCCTCAGGTAAATACTGCAATTTTTGCACGCTATTGCCTAATCCTTGCCCAAACCAACCACCTTGACCATAAGCCATTAATGATTGCACCAATTGATAACCTTTACCGAATGGATCGTCCCATGGCTCCAAAAAACCAATTACCCGAGCCATACGATAGGGTTCAAAAATGATAAGCAAAACCACTAATAAAATACCGGTTAGAATTAACGCAAAAAACTGCCATAGCTTGGCACCTGCCAAAAAAAGTAAACCCACCGTGGTGACAAACATCACTACCACTGTGCCTAAATCAGGCTGCATCAAGATTAAAAACGCATATACAGCAAATACAGCAATGGGCTTGGCAAAACCTTTTAAGTTCTCCTGAACTTCTTCTCGCTTGCGAACAAGGTAACCTGCGATATAACTAAAAAAGAATAGTTTCGCTAATTCCGCAGCCTGAATCCCCACCGGCCCCACAGGTATCCATCGCTTAGACCCATTTACTTCACGACCAATCAACAATACCAATACTAAAAGCGCTAAACCAAACAGTAACAAATAAGGATTACAGCGCTTCCACCATAACATCGGCGCACTGGTGGTTATCCAAAACAATACAAAGCCCAGACACAAAAATGCACCATGGCGAATAGTAATATGGTAAGGGTTATTAAATAATCTTTCTGCAACCGGCATTGATGCACTGGTCACCATCACAAATCCCACCCCCAGCAAACACAACATAGCGTAAAGCAAAGGCACATCATATAATGCGTTTGACTGTTTAAAGTTGAAATCCAGCCGCAGCTGTGGCCATGCTACCATTTTGTTATTTCACCCACTAACCGGCAAAACTCCTCGCCTCTAACCATATAGTTAGGGTACATATCAATACTGGCGCAAGCAGGTGCCAATAAAATACAATCGCCATTACTTGCGATTGCTTGAGCTTGCTTTACCGCTTCTTCCAATGTTGCCACTAGATGGCTATAACGATGTAAAGACAAAAATAAAGAGCCATCTTTGCCAAAGCCATAAATAGCCTTGCAGTGCTTTTTCATCGGCTCTGTAAGCGGGCTTAAATCAGCACCTTTTGCATCTCCCCCAACGATTAAAATAATCTTGCCATGCTCGGCTTCTAAACTTTCCAATGCAGCAACTGTCGCACCCACATTAGTTGCCTTAGAGTCATTGAAGTATTTAATACCTTGAACATCTGCGACTAATTGACAACGATGCGCCAGTCCTTTGAATTGAGCGAAAGCACATTCAAATGCGCTAACTGGCAATGAAATTGGTGCCAACAGAGCCATAACAGCTAAAGCATTAAATTGATTATGTTTACCCTGTAAAGCCATACATGAAACAGGTAGCAGTGGTTGGCTATGCACACAAAAATACTGCTCTTGTTGATACTGCGCTAATTGATAATCAGCACCGCTTAGCCCAACACTGACCCCTTGCTGTTCACTGTTAAATGTATTTTTATCCGCAGCGTTATAAACTAAATGCTCGGTATGCTTATAAATACGTTGCTTAGCCGCACAATACGCAGCAAAATCGGGGTAACGATCCATATGATCTTCAGTAATATTTAAAATCATTGCACTAGTGCAGTAAAGACTATGCGTGGTTTCCAACTGAAAACTAGAAAGCTCTAGTACAAACACATCATAGTCTTGATGAAGTAAATCCAAAGCCGCTGTACCAATATTTCCGCCCAAGCCTACTTTCATACCAGCTTGTGTGAGAACTTGGGCCGCTAATGTCACCACGGTTGACTTACCATTTGAGCCTGTTACTGCAATTACAGGCTTATCATTGAGACGGGCAAATAGTTCAATATCACCAATAACTTCAATCCCATCGGAAATTGCACTTGCCACTGTTGCTTCGTATAAAGCAATGCCTGGGCTGATGATAATCATATCTGTACTAGATAAACTTGCTTGTGCTAATGGGCCAAACACTGCCTCGCATTCGGGCGCATTCTCAGCTAGCCAATGCGCACCAGGCGGCACAGGACGACTATCCACAATACGCGGTAAGATATTATGCGATAGCAAAAAACGTACAATGCCCAAACCCGTTACACCGAGCCCGAGCACTGTAATATTTTTATTTTTTAGTACGTTTAAATACTGCATTATCTAATCTTCAACGTTGCCAATCCAGCTAAAACTAAAACAATAGAAATTATCCAAAAACGTACAATAACACGAGGTTCAGGCCAGCCTTTGAGCTCATAATGATGGTGAATAGGTGCCATACGGAAAATACGTTGACCACGTAATTTATAAGAGCCGACCTGCAAAATAACGGATAAGGCTTCCATCACAAATACCCCCCCCATTATCAATAATACCAACTCTTGGCGTACCAAAATTGCAATAATCCCTAGCGCGCCACCTAATGCCAATGAACCAACATCTCCCATAAATACTTGTGCTGGATAAGTGTTAAACCATAAGAACCCTAAACCTGCGCCCACTATCGCGGTACATACAACCACCAGTTCACTGGCCAATGGTATATGCGGAATGTGGAGATAATTAGAAAAATTCACATTACCTGTTAAATAAGCAATAATAGCTAACGCAGAGGCAACTAAAATCGTTGGCACTATCGCTAAACCATCTAGTCCATCGGTTAAATTTACTGCGTTTGATGTTCCAACAATCACGAAGTAGCACATAACCAAATAAAACAGCCCTAACTGGGGCATCACCTCTTTCAAAAATGGTACAACCAGAGTTGTTTCAGCTGCTGAGTTAGACGTAAAGTACATAAAACTTGCGACAGATATGGCGATCACCGACTGCCAGAAATACTTCCATCTTGCAATTAAGCCTTTACTGTCTTTGCGAATAACCTTACGATAATCATCTACAAAGCCAACAATGCCAAGACTACCTATCACAAATAGCGTGACCCAAACGTATTTATTATCTAAATCTCCCCACATTAGCGTACTGGTAAAAATCGACGCTAAGATCAATAGCCCACCCATCGTTGGGGTACCTGACTTTGACAAATGTGATTGAGGTCCATCATCACGTACAGTTTGACCAATCTGCATTTTTTGTAATGCTCGAATTAACTTCGGACCAAAATACAACGAGATAAATAACGCAGTTAGGATCCCAAAAATAGCGCGCAAAGTAAGGTAAGAAAAAACGTTAAAGCCGCTATAATATTGAGTTAGATACTCTGCTAACCAAACTAACATTTTGAGGCCTCATCAGTGCTTAAGTCATGGCAACTGCTTATTAAATCTTTGACTAATAATTCCATACGTGCGCTGCGAGAACCTTTAATTAACACAGTACAGACCCCATCATGTTCATTTATTTTGTTTTTCAGTGCATTTAACAAATGCTCTCGAGTCGAAAAATGCCGCTCAGGTTGGGCAAATACATCACTACTATGGCGACTTAAAACACCTAAAGAAAATAAAGCATCGATACCTTTGTGTTGTGCATATTCTCCCACGTCTTGATGATATTCACGGGCTTGTTCACCAAGCTCTCCCATATCTCCAAGCGCTAAAATACGATAACCTGGCATGTTCATTAACATGTCTATACCCGCTTTAACAGAACGTACATTCGCATTATAAGTATCATCAATGACATTAAGGTTGGGCCCTGCTTTAATAAGGTTAACCCGGCCTTTAACAGGTGCCATACTTTCTAGACCAGCAGCAACATCACTGAGTGAAGCGCCCAACTCGCAAGTTAAAGCTGCAGCAATTACCGCGTTAGTCACATTATGTTCGCCGGGTAATGCAAGTTGTACTGGTACTTTTTCTTCTTTAGTACACAGCATAAAGCTTGCATGTGCCGTATCGCTTAAAAGTACATCTTCAGCCCACACATCAAGCTGTTTGTTACTTGAAAAGCACTTGGTTTTCACATCGCTAAGATCATTTCGCCACATATCGACAAATTCACAGTCGCAGTTCAAAACCGCCACGCCACCGGTTTTTAATCCTGAAAATATCTCACCTTTAGCTTGTCCAACACCTTCGATTGAACCAAATCCTTCAATATGTGCTGGTGCTACATTACAAACCACAGCTACATCAGGACTAGTTAATGCAGTCGTGTAAGCAATTTCGCCAATATGATTAGCGCCAAGTTCAATAACAGCAAATTCATCATCTTCTTTTAAACGTAGCAAAGTGAGAGGCACACCAATATCGTTATTAAAATTACCCTTAGTAGCCAAAACCTTGCCTTTATTTACTAAAATAGCAGCGCACATTTCTTTGACTGTAGTTTTGCCAACACTACCTGTAATCGCAATGGTTTTTGGTGCAACTTTATGTATTACTGCTTTACCCAGTTGCCCCAATGCTAAACGCGTATCTTTAACCACAAATTGTGTAATATCACATGCTACTGGTGTATCAACAATAGCCGCTATCGCCCCTTTTTCTTTGGCTTGTTCCACAAACTGATGACCATCAAAATTTGGTCCGCGTAACGCCAAAAACACCTCATTATTTGTAATTGTTCGGGTATCTGTATTGACATTAGCTATCGACAAATTTTCTCCAGTTAATGGAGTATCAAGTACCGCAGCAAGCCAAGCTAAATCTACTTTTATCATGCATTTACCTCATGCAAAATGGCTTCCACATAACGCCTATCACAAAACTCTAAGCGCTCACTTCCAATTATTTGGTAATTCTCATGCCCTTTACCAGCAATCAACACCACACCATTTTTTGGTGCTAACTCAATTGCATAGCGAATAGCTTCTGCCCTATCAATTTTGCACACAGCATACTCAGGCTTGCTGAGTCCAGCCTTAACGTCATCAATAATACTTTGAGGGTCTTCACTGCGAGGGTTATCACTGGTGATCACTAATTTATCCGCATTACGCTCTGCAACTTGCGCCATTAAAGGGCGCTTTCCTTTGTCTCTATCGCCACCGCAACCGAATACACACACCACATTACCAGGTACATGCTGTTGCAGTGCTTTTAAGGCCAGCTCTAATGCTTCGGGCGTATGCGCATAATCAACAATACAGGTTGGTTTATTTTTCACACTCAGTGGCTGCATTCGTCCTGCAACGGGTTCTAATTGTCCAGCAGCACTTAATAACTGCTCAAATCCATACCCTTGCGTTAGCAACGTGGTAATTGCGGCGACAAGATTATAAACATTAAACTGCCCGTAAAGCGCAGCGCTTACACTTCCGCTTCCCCAACTACTGGTAATTGAAAAGGCAACCCCTTGCTTATTAAACGTAACATCTTCAAACCAGACATACTGCAGATAAGAGTCTTGCAAAGGCCTTTTACCATATGCAACAACATGTTTGAACTGATGCTCATGTAACCATTGCTGTGCGTATGCATCATTTATATTTAAAACACTAAAGTGTGGTTTATGCTTTTGAAAAAGCGCTAATTTTGCTTGTGCGTAACGCTGCATATCACCATGATAATCTAGGTGATCTCGCGATAAGTTCGTAAATACCGCAACGTCAAACTCGGTTTCATCTAAGCGCCCTTGCACTAACCCATGAGAAGACACTTCCATAGCTACGAGCTCATTATCTTCACTCAGCTGGGATAAAATACGTTGTAAATCAACATTTGATGGCGTGGTATTGGCAAGTTCGGTTAACTGCTCAGGTTGTCCAAACCCTAACGTACCAATCACTGCTGAAGGCGTACCACACAACTGTGCTAGATTGGCAATCATGGTGGTCGTCGTTGATTTGCCATTGGTACCAGTAACCCCAACGCTACAAAGCTTTTGACTTGGCTGCTGATAAAAGTGCGCAGCTATTTTTGCAATATTTTCGC
The DNA here is from genome assembly GCF_054966645.1 of Pseudoalteromonas sp. SANK 73390. Lineage (NCBI taxonomy): Bacteria > Pseudomonadati > Pseudomonadota > Gammaproteobacteria > Alteromonadales > Pseudoalteromonadaceae > Pseudoalteromonas > Pseudoalteromonas sp. SANK 73390. Next base: position 92,761 of record NZ_ARPN01000050.1, on the reverse strand, counting down.
TTAGTTTGGGCACGGGAATAAATGCATCACGGGTGGCGGCCAGTTCGCTATCAGCGTCAATTAAAACACATTGGGCACCTTGTTCTAGTGCTGATATTGCAAAATCTTCACCGTTTAATTGGTGGCCTCTTAATGCAACAAATGCATCACCCGTTTGTAACTGCCGGCTGTCTAAACGCAAGTCACTCACCATCACAGGCAAGCACTGTACGTCAAAATCTTTAAGCACCAGACTGATGTCACGACTCATTGCTTAACTCCGATATATAGGCAACCCTACCTTTATCTGGTGCAACATTTAAAATACGCAATGCATTTGACATGATCTCTGCAAATGCAGGCCCTGAAGTATGGCCTCCATAATACACATCTCCACCAGGTTCATTAACCATTACCACTACTGCCAAACGAGGGTCACTTACCGGTGCTACCCCCGCAAAATACCCTACATACTCATCACCATAACCACCTGCGATGGCTTTTTCAGAAGTACCCGTTTTGCCTGCAGCGCGATACCCATCTACTTTGATATTGGATGCAGTTCCTCCTTTTTCAAATACCGATTCCATCATTTCTACCACAGCGTGTACATCGTCTTGCTCAAAAATACGCTCACCTGGGGGCGGAGCTTTTTGTTTTAAAATAGTTAAAGGACGCAATACACCGCCAGAACCGAATAACGAATATAAACGTGCAATTTGCGCCGTGCTTGCTGCTACCGAATAACCATAAGCTAGAGTAGCAATTTCAAAATCTGACCAGCGACGATTTGGATAAAATAAACCACTACTTTCACCAACCATCATAGTGCCTGTATCTTCTCCAAATCCAACCTTTTGATATAAGCCAACCATATAATCTTTTGGCAGCATTTGGCTTATTTTAGCAACCCCCATGTTGCTAGAGATTTTTAAAATTTCACGTAACGTCATTTCACCATGGTTACGCGTATCTTCCACAAGGGAGCCGCCTAGACGCATCCACCCTGGGTGAGTATTTACCGTATCACTGCTCTCAATTGCACCATAATCAAGGCCTGCTAATACAGCCAATGGCTTTAGCGTTGAACCCGGTTCAAAAAGGTCTGTAATGGCGCGGTTACGACGCTTATAAGGTGCAGCATCACGCATATCATTAGGGTTAAAACTGGGGCTGTTTACCATTGCCAAGACTTCACCAGTTTTAACATCAACCACCATGGCAGACCCCGATGTGGCTTTATAACTTAATACAGCACTTTTTAAAGCACGATAAGCAATCGCTTGAATACGCAAATCAATACTTAATTCAATGTTTTCAGGCTCTACACGTTGTTCTTCTGAAAGCACTTGAATTTCACGCCCTCGAGCATCTTTTCGCACCGTGCGTCTACCTTCAGCGCCAGTCAGTGCAGTTTCAAATAAACGTTCAATGCCTTCGATACCTTTACCATCAATATCGGTAAATCCTAGAATGTGCGCAGTTACCTCGCCACTTGGGTAAAAACGCTTTGACTCATCTAGCAAATGAATACCGGGCAGGCGAAGTTGACTAATATAGTTGGCAACTGCCGGAGTCACTTGGCGCTTGAGATATATAAAGCGTCTGCTTGGGTCGTTACGCAAGCGACCATCAACTTCGTCATTTTTGATTTGTAGAACATCAGCCAGCTCTCGCCAACGTAGCTCACTGGTATACCAAGCTTGCTTACGTCGAGCCATCTCAGCTTCATTTTCAGCTATTGCTTTATAGTCTTCACCCTTTTTACGTGCCTCTTTTAGCACTTTTTTAGCAATCGACTTATCAAGTGCTTTTGGGTCTGCATACACACTGACTACAGGCACACTTACCGCAAGTTCTTTACCATTGCGGTCAAATATCATGCCTCGCTGTACTTTTAGCTTTTCTACTCGCACAGTCCGTTTAGCATTTTCAGCTCGCGCTTTATCAGGCTCAATAACCTGTAAATAAGCAGCACGCGCTACTAAGGTTAAAAATACCAAAACCATCAAAACGCATACCAAAACAAAACGCCAAGTGATAAGACTAGTGACCGCTTTTGACTTATTCACTGTAGCACCACCACTTGTTCATCTTTACTGGTTGGGCGCTGCATATTCAGTTGCGTCTTCGCTATCTCTTCTATTCGCGCATGTTGTGAGTAAAACTCTTCTTCCACCAACAAATAGCGCCATTGTAAGTCGAGTTCATCTCGCTGTTGCAATAATTCATCTTGTGCTATTAATTGCTCTCTGGTGAGGTGAGTGACCTGTACAACAGCCAAGGCAGTGACAAAAATCGACAGCAGTAAAAACAGAGTGAATTTGTGTGCAAACAAACCCTGAATAATTTCAACAAATAGTTTTGGCTGTCGATCTGTGTTTTTACTCATTACAGTTTTTGCGCCACCCTTAATACTGAGCTTCTAGCTCTTGGGTTCATTGCAACTTCTTCTACGCTTGGTTTAATAGCTTTGCCCACTGCCTTTAACGTCAGGTTTTGTTTAAGTTGTGCATCCGTTAAAGGCAGACCTCTGGGCACCGCTTCTCCCTTACTCTGCTTCTTAATAAACTGTTTTACGATCCGATCCTCTAAAGAGTGAAACGAAATCACCACTAAACGCCCGCCTGGCTTGAGTACTTCTAACGACGCTTGTAGCGCAGTTTGGATTTCTTCCAGCTCACTATTAATATAAATTCGAATGGCTTGGAAAGTGCGTGTGGCTGGGTGTTTATGCTTATCCTTTACTGGTACGGCTTCGTCAACCAGCTCTGCTAATTGCTTGGTTGTTGTGATAGGTGTGTGCTCACGTGTTTCAAGAATTTTGTGTGCGATTCGACGGCCAAACTTTTCTTCACCGTATTTTTTGATAACAAAGGTAATATCTTCTAAATCAGCCTCAGCCAACCATTGCGCAGCACTGCGACCTGCCGTTGGGTTCATTCGCATATCAAGCGGTCCGTCGTTCATAAAACTAAAACCACGTTGAGCGTCATCCAACTGCGGTGACGAAACACCTATATCTAATAAGATGCCATCTACTTTACCAAGCAAACCAGCTTGCAGAGCAACTTCTTTAATATTAGAAAAACGTGAATGAGCTATCGTAAAACGGGTATCATCAGCAAATTTTTTCGCTGCCTCAATGGCTTGAGGATCTTGGTCAATTGCTTGTAGCTGGCCTTGCGAATCTAAACGTGACAAAATCTGCCCCGAATGACCGCCTCTGCCAAATGTGCCATCTATGTATATGCCTTGTGGGTTAATAGCGAGTGCGTCTAACGTTTCTGCCATCAACACCGACACATGTTGAAATTGCGCCGTCATGCTCAAATTTTGCCTTACTTTCAATTACAGCGAGAAATTATCAAGTTCTGGAGACGCTTCAAACTCACCACCACGTTCAAGTTCAGTGTCAAGTTGCATCTGTTGATGCCAGCGATCTTCGTCCCAGATCTCAAACTTATTTAACAGCCCAACCAGCATAACCTTCTTGCTCAATCCAGCATGGGTGCGCAATGAAGGTGCCAATAAAATACGACCATTTTTGTCTAGTTGATATTCAGTAGCGTGGCCCAGTAACATACGCTGCAAACGCCTTGCTCTGGGGTTCATATTGGATAGTTTTTGTAAGCGAGCTTCGATTTCATACCATTCGCTCATGGGATAAAGCCATAAACATGGTTCATTAATAGCAATAGTGCAGATCAGTGCGCCCTGCTCTTCAGACAGCAACTGTTGTCGGTACTTGGTTGGTACCGCAAAACGACCTTTGTCATCTAAGCTCAATGAGCTTGCACCTTTGAACATTAAAAAACCAACCTCAACCTCGCTTAGCGTTCAAGATCCAATTTGATCCACTAAAAACCACTTTTTACCACGATAGTACAGTTTAGGGCTTGACAGCACTTTATGTCAAGCAAATATGAGCTTTGCTATTGCTTTTGAGGCCAGAAAAAATGCGGGTTTAGTGAAAGTGTATGAATTAGGTGGAAAAAAGTGGGAACTGTTAAAATCCACGACTTCCTAACAGAAAAATTACCGTATTTTATCCGCAGGAAAATAATAAATTTTATTTTTGACTACTTAAAACGCATAGATCGTGTGCACCGAAATGGTGTAAATATTTAATAAAAAACACCTAATTACTTGGCGCATAGAGTCACAGTTTAGTATTATACAAGATCGTTTTACTGGTACTTCTAGGTGTGATTATTTCTAATTTATCAATACCGCAACGCTTCTATCGTTTGCTGTTTCTTATTTGTGTTCCTGGCCTTCTAGTGATATTTGCACAACTATTAGGTGAACGAGCCGAAATATTAGAGCAAAGCGAGCATCATGCACTGCTACTGGCAAAGCATATCGTAGCAGTACAAAGTACTGAAATTAATGATACGAAGGCGTTGTTAACCCAGCTTGCTAACCATGAAAGTGTACGTAATCTAACCTATGGTCAGTGTCCAGATTTGCTCTCACATGCACGGTTATTATCCGCCAATATTGCCAATATTGGCATTGTCGCACCCAATGGTGACGTCATCTGTTCTTTGCAAACAGGTACTCGTGCTATCAACATCACTGATCGCGAATACTTTCAAAAAGCTTTGTCATTGGAGCAATTTACCATTGGCCAGTTCCAACAAGATCGCTCAGTAAACCGAGCAACCGTTAATTTTGCAATGCCCGTATTTGATAATAATAATGCGATTCTATCAATCTTAGTTGCTGTAAAACCTCTAGACAGATGGAGTCACACCTTGGCCAAATTACCCCTGCCACAAGGTAGCCAAGTGATGTTAAGTGACGTCAATCAAAACATCATTGCGCAATCACCATTTAACCCAGCATTATTAGGTACGCCAAGCAATGCCAGTTGGCCAACTTTAGCATCAAACCAAACACATATATTAAATGATGACAATGGGCATCGTCGTATCTACTTTACGCTCCCTTTAGCTATCAGTGATACTCAAAACTCTTTAGCCGTCCATGTTTCGTTGCCTTTTGAAGAAGCAATTACACAAGCAAATAAAGAAGTTGCCATTACTTTATTATTATTTGTGTTGGCTATTGCTTTATTAATTTGGCAAGCACATTGGCGCTTACAGCGAGTCATTCTAAAACCGCTGCAAAACTTGCTCAATGCCATTGAAAGCCTATCTCAAGGGCAGCCCGTACGTTGGTCTCAAAAATCACAAACCCCAGAATTTAATGCTATCGCTTTGCGGTTTGAACAAATGGCAAATATCCGTTTGAGTATTGAGTCAGCCCTCTCTCATAAACATGCTGAGCTAAGTGCCTTATTAGCATCACTACCAGATAGCTATCTACGATTAGATAGGCAAGGTAATATTTTGATGCGCCATGGAGAATTTGCAAAACGCGCCTCTGTATTAGCGCACATTTTCCCAGAGCATATTTATCAACGCTTACTCAAGCACCTTGCAGAGCTTAGTGCTCATTCACATTGTCAGTTGGAATTTTCAATTGTTGAGAATAACAAACGTCACGTTTTTGAGTGCCGCTTGAGCCCAATCCTCGACCATGCGCAAGCAATTTTAGTCGTTCGTGACATCAGTCAACGCAAGAAACAAGAAGAAGCCATAAACCTTGCAGCTTTGGTCTATAACAATAGCAGTGAAGGAATGGTGATCACAGATGCCAATGGCTACATTCTAGATACTAACCCTGCATTTAGTCATGTTACTGGTTACAAACGTTCTGAAGTCGTAGGTAAGACCACCGCAGTGTTAGGGTCAGGCAAACATGAACAGTCATTTTATACCAATATGTGGCAACAACTAGAAAATCACGGTAAATGGCAAGGCGAAATAGTTAACCGCCGAAAAAATGGCGAACTATTTACTGAATGGCTAACCATTAATAGCGTTTACGACAGTAATGCTGAGCCCTATCGCCGCGTTGCTATATTTACTGATATTACCGAAAAAAAACAGCAAGATGAGTTAATTTGGCGTCAAGCTCACTATGATCAGCTCACAGAGTTGGCCAATCGCACTCAGCTAAAACGCCATTTAAAAAGCCGATTGAACCAAGGAAAGCAACAGCTAGCTATTTTATTGCTCGACTTAGATCACTTTAAAGACATCAACGACACCCTTGGCCATTTTTATGGTGACCAACTGCTAACAGAAGTTGCCAACCGACTTAATCTGCTCAGTCCTCTTTGCAGTTTGGTTTCTCGAATAGGTGGCGACGAGTTTGTGCTTGTGACTCACTATCTAGGAGATGACAACACACTGATAGAGTTGGCTGACAAAGTACTTAAGCAATTACAGTCAAAAATAAATATTGGTAATGAATCATTTCATATCAGCGCCAGTATCGGAATTGCACGCTCTCCTGGAGATGGTACCAGTAGTGAACACTTGCTAAAAGCGGCAGACCAAGCCATGTATCAAGCAAAACAACAAGGGCGCAGCGGTTATGCTTTTTTCAGTAATGAAATGCGCGAACATGCAGAAAGTCGTATGCGACTACTCAAAGATTTACGTGTTGCGCAACAAGACCAGCAGTTTTGTATGTTTTATCAGCCCATCGTTGATTTAAAAACTCAAAAAGTATGTAAAGCAGAAGCATTAATACGCTGGCAACACCCACAACAAGGGCTGATCCGCCCTGATAGCTTTATTCCGCTTGCGGAAGAAACTCAGCTCATACACAAAATGGGGGAGTTTATCTTCACAACTGCTTGCAATACGTTAACTAAAGTACAAGCGACGGGTAAACAACTTCAACTGAGCATTAATGTGTCTCCGGTGCAATTTACATCTAAAATATGCCATTTAAGTAAATGGTATAAGCAATTACAGACACTTAATTTGCAAGCACAAGATATTGTTATTGAGATCACCGAAGGATTAGTGATGAATGCCCAGCCGCGTACTCAAAAGCGCTTAAATGCACTTACTGCGCAAGGGTTTTCTCTGGCATTAGATGACTTTGGTACCGGTTATTCGTCATTAGCGTATCTTAAACAAATGGATACCGACTATATTAAAATTGATAAGCGCTTTGTTGATGGTATTGCAAATAGTAAAGACGACCTTGCGCTCTGTGAAGCTATGATCATGATGGCACATCAACTTGGCATATTAGTTATTGCAGAGGGGATCGAAACGTATGAGCAGCATCAGCTTTTACTATCAGCTGGCTGCGATTTTGGCCAAGGCTATTATTATGCTAAACCTATGCCTGAAGATGCCTTGCTCAAATTCATATCTGACAATTAAGTATTAAAATAACAAACCGGAAAAAGCCATATAGTGATGGCTTTGTATTAAAGTCTAAGGACTGTAATCATCAAATATGAAGCTGTTTTACACAAAAAGTGGCCGTAATAACGATATCAACCCTGAAAGTTATTATAAAATATTGCGCGTCAGCTTATCTGATGTGCTGCTCCGCATTGCTTGTTGCACGCACTCTCACATTAGTAATGTAGTGATGCCCATCACATACTATTAGCAATGACACATACGTGGAATTGACATTGATGTGACTAAAATAATACTCAACCGCTTAGGGTATGATGTAAAACTTCTTCTTGTACCACTGGGTCGTTAGTAAAAACAGCTGAAGCCGATTTGATGTCCCCGATTTTTCAAACTAAAGATGGTAGGCGCTCTTATCTCAGCGACCCTATTATTACCTACAAACCCATGGTATTTTCACTCAAAGGCGTCAATCTAACACCAGCCAAAGTTTCTGATCTTGCTAAGTTTTCAGTTATTACTTTTCAAGGTGCACTTGGATATTTCGGCGATAAATTTAAAGCAATGTCAAAGCTAGCTGACTATGTCGAGTCAACCAAAAGTGTCAGTGATACCAATGCTGCTTAGCAAAGGCTGGTTTGATTTTGCTGTTCTCGATAAGTACATATTTTATTACTTTTATCGCTTATATAATAAAGAAAAGTCAATCGTTCAGTTGAAAGAGCACAAGCTTATTCCACCAGTGAGTGCCAGTGTTGCATTTCAAAATAAATCACTTCGGGATGCATTCAATCAAGAACTTGAACAATTTAAACACGAGGGCCACTATCAACGGATTGTTAAGCACTATTTGGGCCATGTACCTTTTTAACTTTCCATTACTACTTATTTGCTAAGTAAAGCTATTTTACTCACTATAGGCGTTGCTTTCAGTTGCAATAGGGCGCTAGTACTGTATAAAACCGCCTTGATATTGAAAGAATTATGCACGAGATGTCATAATCATTAGTCAATAATAAGAGCTGCAAGTAATGCCTGAACATGAAGATTGTATTCACCAGTATCCAATTAGCACTAACGAGCAAACAATCACCTATGTAAAACTGCAACCGATGCAAAGAGATATATAAGCAATCACACTCAAGCCTGAATAAGTGGGATATGATATATAAGGACATAATTAAAAAACAAAAAACCCAGCCTAAGCTGGGTTTTTAGTGTTCTGAAAAAGCAAAATTACTTGATTTTTGCTTCTTTGAAAACCACGTGTTTACGAACCTTAGGATCGTATTTTTTGATTTCCATTTTTTCAGGCATGTTACGCTTGTTTTTGTCGGTAGTGTAAAAATAACCAGTACCAGCAGTTGAAACTAAACGGATCTTATCACGCATGACTCAGGCTCCTTAAACTTTTTCGCCGCGAGCACGGATATCAATCAATACCGCGTCGATGCCTTTTTTATCGATAATACGCATACCTTTAGTAGTAGTACGTAATGTAACGAAACGTTTTTCGCTTTCAACCCAGAAACGGTGTGTTTGTAGGTTAGGTAGGAAGCGACGCTTAGTAGCGTTGCGCGCGTGTGAACGGTGGTTACCTACCACTGGGCGCTTACCTGTAACTTGACAGACTTTAGACATGTCTATGTATCTCCAATAACTTCGCTCGAGCTTAATTTTCCCTTGGACCTTAACTGCGTAGCCCCGGGGTAAATAGAGGGCGCTCTTTATACAGCATCTACAGGCAGAGATCAAGGATCTGATCCTATCTAATCAGCTCATGTGTAATTTTGATAGCGGCCAATTATAATGATCGAATGCCCCTTAGGAAAGCAAAAACTGCATTTAAATTAAACTAATTTGCAAAAAACACCGCAAAGTGATGTTTTTTGCAACTTTATTCTCTAAAACTCACTAGGGTCTGTTTATCTTTCGAGATTAATTTTGCAGCAGCGCGTTTGGTTTTTAGGTAAGGCAGAGCCTATGTCGTGTGGTATTCCCCATAAATAGGCGATAACGCAGCATAAATACCAAACGCGCGCTGCCCAAAGGGTTCTGTCTAGGGGCGATTAACTCTTTGCTGCTCGATTTTTACTTAGCCCACTAGGTTACAAACCTCGCACCGCGATTAAATCGCCCCTAGATTGAACAAATTTTAATCCTCAAAGGAAAACAGACCCTAAATTAAGCCACGTTGTGCAAACGAAATACATTGATTACCCGCCACAATAAGGTGATCAAGTACATTAATGTCAACAAGGGCCAATGCATTTTGTAACTTTTTGGTGATTAATTTATCGGCTTGACTGGGCTCTGCAACGCCAGATGGGTGGTTGTGCGCAAAAATTAATGATGCGGCATTATGTTTTAATGCTGCTTTAACAACTTCTCGTGGATACACACTTGCAGCATTAATGGTCCCTCTAAATAGTATTTCATCTTTTATAAGGCGATTTTGATTATCAACATACAGCGCCATAAAGACCTCATGATCCAACCCTCTTAACTGAATCGTTAAATAATCCGTCACAGCCTCAGGCGAGCCGAACAATATATCTCGTTCACAACGCTCTTTTAAATAACGCTTACTTAATTCTAACACCGCCTGTAACTGTACATATTTTGCTTCTCCGAGTCCTTTAAAAGCGCAAAAATCACTGAGACTGGCATTAAATAAATTACTCAGGGTATTGTTTTGTATCAATAAAGACTGCGCTAACTCGACGGCATTCATACCCTTAACCCCAGTGCGTAAAAAAATAGCCAAAAGCTCGGCATCGGTTAATGCGTTAGGACCTTGATTAAGTAGTTTCTCACGGGGGCGTGTATGTACAGGTATTGCATGTATTTGCATCTCTTATCCTTAGAATTGATTATCCATTTGCCATTAAGTGTAGTGAGCAAATCAAATTATTCAAAACCGCCCTAGTGCCATCAATATAGTGCCTGTGTTATCTTTAATACTTAAACTAATAACTCTTGGATTTAGGGCATGAGCCAACAACATAAAAATATTGTGCTAGGAATAAGCGGCGGTATTGCAGCCTATAAATGTGCTGAACTTGTCAGGCGATTAAAAGAACAAGACTGTACAGTTAAAGTCGTCATGACCGACTCAGCAAAGCACTTTATTACAGCGCTCACTATGCAAGCCGTTTCGGGTGAGCCTGTTGCAGACTCACTCCTAGACCCCAGCGCAGAGGCCGCAATGGGCCATATCGAATTAGCAAAATGGGCCGACCTGATTCTAGTCGCACCCGCTAGCTGCAATATCATTGCAAAAATGGCACAAGGCATTGCCGATGACTTGCTCACCACATTATTGTTAGCAACTCCTGCGCAAGTTGCAATCGCACCAGCAATGAACCAACAAATGTATGCCCATGCAGCAACCCAAGAAAACCTTAAAACTTTGCAAGCGAGAGGCGTGTTAATTTGGGGGCCTGGCAAAGGTGAACAAGCGTGCGGTGATGTTGGCGCTGGTCGAATGTTAGAGCCTAATAAGTTGGTAGACTTGAGCTTAGCAGCAGAGCCTGCCACATTACTTGCCGATGTTACCATTACCGTTACAGCGGGCCCAACACGAGAACCACTCGACCCAGTACGGTTTATTAGTAATCACAGTTCTGGAAAAATGGGCTATGCATTGGCTCACGCAGCTCTAATGTTAGGTGCTAAAGTTAATTTAATTTCCGGGCCAGTCAACATTGAGCCCCCACAAGGCGTCAATCTAATTTCAGTAGAAAGTGCTATACAAATGCGTGATGCAGCACTAAAACTAGCGGGCAGTTCAGATATTTTTATTGGCTGCGCAGCAGTTGCTGATTACCGCGTTGCACAAGTTGCTGAACAAAAAATAAAAAAGCAAGGTGATGAAATGACCATCACTATGATCAAAAATCCTGACATCATTGCTGAAGTTGCCGGATTAACCAAAAACCGCCCCTACACTGTTGGGTTTGCGGCTGAAACACAAAATGTTGAGCAATATGCGAAAGGTAAATTAAAAAACAAAAACTTAGATATGATTTGCGCCAACGACGTATCTGATCAAACGCTTGGATTTAATTCTAATAATAATGCACTCACCTTGCTTTGGCACGACGACAGTGTAGAACTCGGCATCGCTGACAAACAGGCCTTAGCGATGAACGTGCTATTAGAAATAGCAAAAAGGCTTGATTTTTAGCCACTTCCCAGTGGCCCTTTAAAGTACTGGCACCAAGCTGAATAAAGCATTAACATAACTCCCTGAGCAATAGGTGTGAGCTGCTTGGGGTTTGCACTGACCATAATAACGATAACTAAAGGAAAGTTCATGCCAGCGACTAAACGCAGTAATCGCAAAGAGCAAATACTACAATCTCTCGCACAAATGCTTGAAACTAGCCCAGGTCAACGCATTACTACCGCTAAATTGGCTGCTGAAGTTGGCGTATCTGAAGCTGCTTTATATCGCCATTTCCCCAGTAAAGCGCGTATGTTTGAAGGACTCATCGAGTTTATCGAAGATACTTTACTCTCACGCATCAACATTATTTTAGAAAACGAAAAAGAGACTCAAGGTCGCATTTACAATATTTTAATGTTGCTATTAGCATTTGCAGAAAAAAACCCTGGTATCACTCGAATTTTAACGGGCGATGCACTCCAAGGTGAGCAAGAAAGGCTAAGAGAGCGCGTGCAAAGTTTATTTGAAAAACTAGAAACACAGTTCAAACAGGTATTACGGGAGCGTAAACTCAGAGAAGGTAAAACATTTGCCACTGAAGAAGGCGCACTGGCAAACTTATTTCTTGCATATGTGGAAGGTAAAATGAATCAATTTGTGCGCAGCGACTTTAAAGCATCACCTAGCAGCCAGTTTGAAAAGCAATGGCTAGAACTACAAAAAATCTGGCTTGCTTAATACCAGTTTTATTAATAAATTCGGATACGATAAAAAGGTATTATCGCCTTTTTATCTCCTTCATCCCTATATTTACCGCAAGCCTCTTTAGAGAGCAAACCAACTTGTGATAAAACAAGTTATCGTCAACAACCAGTAAAAAAAAGATGAAACCCATTCACTCCCTTATTAGCGCCGGTATATTAATTGCCAGCACCGCAAGTACAGCTTCTACATCAGGCTTAGCGCTACAGTTTAAAGATGTTTTTGATTTTCGTTATGCACAAAACACGGTGTTATCCGATGATGGTCAGTTTTTAACGTTTTCCGCCCAACCTTATAGAGGAGATAGCGAAGGACATGTTTATAATTTAACAACCAATCAATTAATAGCGAAGGTGCCTAATGGCAAAAAGCCACAGATCAACAAATCAGCTACTTGGGTAGCATTTACGCAAACTCCTTCTTTGCTTGATAACGAAACCGCCAGTAAAAAAGAAAAAAGAAACTGCCAAAAAATCTGGTTTTAATAAATACCCAAACAAAGCAACAGCACACGTTTAACAATATTGCTGATTACCAATTGTCTGATGATGGACAGTGGCTTGCATATCGAGAGAAAGAAACCGCAGAAGGCAAAGACAAAGACAAAGACAAAGACAAAGACAAATCAAAAGTTGAAGCTGATCAACCTAGCATCAAAACTGACAAAAAAGACAAAGCCTACCAGCTAGTCATCATTAATTTAAACAATGACAGCACAGTGCGAATTGAGCAAGTAGGCAAGTATGAGATCAGCCCAAGCAGTCAAGGGGTACTGTTTAATCAACTGAGCAAAGATGGCAGTAAAAATCGTATTAACTTTATTGATTTAAGTGACCTTAAACAACATAGTTTATTTGATGAACCTGGGATCACAGTAAGTCAAATTGCTTGGCACCCGCAAGGTAATACGGTGGCATTTTATCAAGGTAATTACGTCAATGAGGATACACGTCGCCGTCATTATCAATTAACTTTGTGGAATGCACCGAAAAACACCATCCAAAATATCACTAACCCAGATACTTGGCTTAGTGGTAAAACAGCTAAAATTCAGTGGTCTGAAGATGGTAAGCGACTATATTTTGAAAACCGTCCATTATTAGAGGCAAAAAGCACGCCTCTGAAATACCACGATCAAGCCTCTTTAACCGATATTGATACCATCCGCGCACACAAAGGGTTGCAAATTTGGCACAATGAAGACCCAGAAATAAAACCTCGAGAAATCAAGACTTGGGAAAAAACCAACAAACACCGTCATTACCAAGCGGTTTATCATTTAAATGGTCAACATATAGTACAACTGACTGACGAAAAAACCCCCCATGTTAAACTCAATACAAACGCGCAATATCTTTTGGCTAGCAACGACCAGCCTCATTTAAAACAGATTATGTATAAGGGGTTTTATGATGATTACTACGCTGTAAAAGTAGCCAATGGCAATAAACGCCTCATCATAAAAGAAGCACCTTTTCGACCTAGTTTATCACCCACAGGTAAGCATGCTGTTTATTTTAAAGATAAACAAGTGTGGTTAAAAGAATTACACACTCAAAAAGAGTCACCCTTAACCCATGCCATACACAATGCGATTTTTGCCAACGATAAGCATGACTACCCTCAATCACAACCGGGTTACGGCTTTGCTGGCTGGCAACAAGATGGCAGTATCGTTTATGTGTATTCTAAATACGATATCTGGGCATTCAACGTTAACTCACAACAAGCCAAACGCCTAACACAAGGCAAAGAAACACAAACACAATATCGTGTTAAGGTGCTCGATAAAAATAAAGTCGGCTTTATCAACAATGATACGCTGATACTTTCTGCCCATAACCTTGAAAATAAGCAAACTCACATTGCAAAGCTTGCGCTGGGTAATAATCAAGTAACAACAGTCCTTGCCGAGAAAGCACGCTTCGACGTGGTGAAAAAGGCAAAAAATGCAGATAAATTCCTATTTACTAAACAAACTTATCATCAATTCCCTGATTATTGGCAAACTGATACCCACTTTAAAACGCCACAACAAGTCACCACACTGAACCCACAAATTAGCAATTTTGCATGGGGCCAAAAACCAGAGTTAGTGCAATACAAAGGGTATGACGGGGAAGACTTACAAGGTGTACTCATCAAGCCCGCAGGCTACAAGAAGGGTGACAAACTACCAGTTGTTATCTACTTCTATCGCTATATGAGTCAGCGCATGTATCACTTTCCAAAAATGGAGCTAAATCATAGGCCTAACTTCCCTATGTTTACCTCTAATGGTTACGCGTTGTTCCTACCTGACATTCGCTTTGAGATAGGAAAACCAGGCCCATCATCCACACAAACCATGGTCAATGCAGCGCAAAAACTAATTGATATGGGTATTGCTCACCCAGATAAAATTGGCTTACAAGGGCATTCTTGGGCAGGCTATCAAAGCGCTTTTATGGTCACACAAACAGATATGTTTAAGGCTGTTGTTTCAGGCGCTCCGGTATCAAATATGACCTCAGCATATAGCGGCATTCGTTTAAAGTCTGGTCTTGCACGTCAATTTCAATATGAAACAGGGCAAAGTCGAATTGGCAAAACATTGGTCGAAGCACCAGAGTTATACATTGAAAATTCACCTGTATTTTTTGCTGATAAAGTAAATACGCCAATTTTAATCATGTTTGGCGATGAAGACGGGGCAGTTCCATGGCAAGAGGGTATTCAATACTATCTTGCATTACGTCGCCATGACAAGGATGCTATTTTCTTGCAATATGAAGGCGAACCGCATCATTTAAAGCAGTTCCCTAATCAGCTCGATTTTTCTATTCGCATGATGGAGTACTTTGATCACCATCTAAAAGGTATGCCTGCAGCTAAATGGATAAATCAAGGCGAAGCTTATAAAGCAGAGTAAAGTACAGATAGGTCCAGGCAAATAGGTTTGGACCCATAACTGCAACATGGCGCCTGCTGTTATATCTGACTAGCTTATGAAGAGCGCAACGTTTAAAATGCACGTTTAACTTGGTTTTTAGCTGTGGCAATGCTTGGCCACTTCATTTTAAGAGCAGCATCCTATGACAACAGCAACACATGGTAACCTTTTTATTCTTTCTTCACCATCAGGAGCAGGAAAATCAAGCCTAATCAAGGCTTTACTAACAAAGCACCAAGACATTAAAATGTCAATTTCACACACTACTCGCGGCCCCCGTCCGGGTGAAAATAATGGTGAACATTACCACTTTGTGAGCGAGGCTGATTTTAATGCCTTGATCTTAAACGATGACTTTTTTGAATGGGCCAAAGTGTTTGATAATTACTACGGTACATCAAAAGCAGCTGTTGCAAATCAATTAAATGCTGGGCTGGATGTATTTTTAGATATTGATTGGCAAGGTGCTCAGCAAGTACGTAAGTTGGTACCAGACGTTAAAACTATTTTTATCTTACCGCCATCACAACTAGAGCTTGAAAACAGACTTAATGGCCGAGGCCAAGACTCAAAAGAAGTCATTGCCTCACGCATGGCACAAGCAAAGTCAGAAAGCTCTCACTACAATGAATTTGATTACGTGCTAGTAAATGATGACTTCGATACGACACTCAGCCAATTAGAGCACATTGTGATCGCTGCTCGTATGGAGTTAAAAGCGCAACAAGCACGCCATGGCGCTTTAATAACAGACCTTTTACGCTAATTTTTGATAAATTTTAACCACCCTATTGGCGAATTGGCTCCCTTGCAGTAAACTAGCCTTTTGGAAATAAATTAACTTTGGAGTGCTTCGATGGCTCGCGTAACTGTAGAAGATGCGGTAGATGCAATTGGTAACCGTTTTGATTTAATCTTGGTAGCAGCGCGTCGCGCTCGTCAAATCGCTGTAGGTGGTAAAGATCCTATGGTTGATGCTGAAAACGATAAGCCAACGGTTATCGCTTTGCGTGAAATTGAAAAAGGTCTGGTGAACAATTCTTCACTAGATGTGATTGACCGTGAAGAACAGCAAAACCAAGAAGCTGCAGAACTTGCAGCGGTTGCAGCTATTGTAGGCGGTAACAACTAAAACTAATTTAGTTTTGATGATGATGCCAGCATTATTGCTGGCATTATTGTTTTACAGTCCAATTAATACCAATTGCATTAAATAAATAGCCAAATATTACGACGAATAAATGGCTTAGTAATTTTTAACGCAGTTAATGTGTCATTTAGCTCGCTAGAATGATCAATGTATTAATAAAATTGGCATAAAACCCCAATTACAGTTAGTGCTCGCAAATAAAGTCTAGACTAGTCGTTGGTTTCTCTCTCAATTCATCGTATATTCGTTACATATCGATAACTTCACCGAAATATTGGAGTGTGAATGTATCTTTTTGAAGGCCTAAAAAAGAAAGTTTCTGAGTATTTATCACCTGCAGACGTTGAGCTTGTGCAAAAGGCTTATGTTGTTGCGCGTGAAGCCCATGAGGGGCAAACCCGCTCAAGCGGTGAGCCATATATCACCCACCCTGTTGAGGTAACACAAATACTCGCAGGCATGAGATTGGACCATGAGACTTTGATGGCTGCGCTGATGCACGATGTCATTGAAGATACTGACTTTAGCCAACAAGATTTAGCCGAAATTTTTGGTGCAACAGTAGCAGAGCTAGTTGAAGGCGTTAGTAAGCTAGATAAGCTTAGTTTTAAAGATAAAAAACAATTTCAAGCTGAAAACTACCGAAAAATGATCATGGCAATGACACAAGATATCCGTGTCATTCTTATTAAGCTTGCCGATAGAACACATAACATGCGCACGCTCGGTGCACTGCGCCCTGATAAACGTCGTCGTATTGCACGAGAAACATTAGAGATCTTTGCCCCAATTGCTAATCGCCTCGGTATTCATGACATAAAAAATGAGCTTGAAGATTTGGGTTTTCAAGCACTCTACCCGATGCGCCACCGAGCGCTCAAATCGGAAGTGGCCAAAGCTCGTGGTAATCGCAAAGAAGTGATAAGCAATATTCAAACTGAAATTGAATCGCGCTTGCAAGAATCAGGCATACAACCGGCTGTCAGTGGCCGCGAAAAACATTTATATAGTATTTATAAAAAAATGCTCAATAAAGAGCTGATGTTCAATGAAGTAATGGATATTTACGCCTTTAGGATCAACGTTGATAACCTTGATACCTGCTACCGAGTACTTGGCGTGGTTCACAACCTATATAAACCCATTGAAACTCGCTTTAAAGATTATATTGCCGTACCTAAAACTAATGGCTATCAATCTCTACATACCTCATTGGTTGGTCCTCATGGTATTCCTGTCGAAATACAAATTCGTACCCACGATATGGATCAAATGGCTGACAAAGGGGTTGCTGCTCACTGGATGTATAAAAAATCAGGTGATAGCTCAGGAAATACAGCGCAGCAACGTGCGCGTCAGTGGATGCAAAGCTTACTCGAGTTACAACAAAGTGCAGGCTCATCCTTTGAATTTGTTGAAAATGTTAAGACAGAATTGTTTCCAGAAGAGATCTACGTATTTACGCCCGATGGCCGAATAGTAGAACTGCCAATGGGAGCAACAGCGGTTGATTTTGCCTACGCAGTACATACTGACGTAGGTAATACTTGTGTAGGTGCACGCGTTAATCGTAAACCTTACCCACTTAGTAAAGCACTAGATACGGGGCAAACAGTCGAAGTAATTACCAGTTCAGGCGCCCACCCAAATGCAACTTGGCTAAACTTTATTGTTACTGGTAAAGCACGCTTAGGTGTGCGCAACTACTTAAAGAGCCAACATCAAGAAGAAGCAATTCAGCTTGGTCGCCGTTTACTAGACTCAGCTTTGGGTGAGAGCAAGTTAGATGATATTCCTCAAGAAACAATTGACCGCGTTTTAGATGAGCATAAACTGACCACTTTACTCGCTCTATTGGTAGAAATTGGTACTGGCAATATTATGAGCATATTAATTGCCAAGCGTTTGTTACAAACCGATGATGGCATTGAGAGCGTTGCTAAAAAGGCCAAAGCAGCCATTATCGGAACAGAAGGTATGCTGGTCAATTACTCTAAATGCTGTCGACCTGTCCCAGGTGACGCAATTACCGCTTATGTTAGTCAAGGCAAAGGCCTAAACGTACATCGCCAAGAATGTAAGAACATCAAAGGCTGGGAGAATGAACGCTCCAAGTACTTTGTTGTTAAATGGGAAGATAACCCAGAAAAAGAATATATTGCAGCACTGAGGGTCGATATCATTAATCATCAAGGTGCCTTAGCAAAACTCACTAATGTGGTAGCAAGTACACAATCAAATATCGTTGAAATCGCTACCGACGAAAAAGAAAGTAATTTATACGTTATAGATTTAGGCATTACAGTTAAAGACCGTATTCACGTCGCTAATATTATGCGCCGTATTCGCGTAATGCCAGATGTACAACGCGTATATCGTAAGAAATAGGATTAATAATGAACAAAGCAATTATCTCAACTGATCAAGCACCAGCAGCGATTGGCACATATAATCAAGCCGTAAAAGTTGGTACAGCGGTTTACTTATCGGGTCAAATTCCACTTGTACCACAGACCATGGAAATGATTTCTGATGACTTTGCTGAACAAGCTCAACAGGTTTTTAAAAACTTAACCGCAGTGTGTGAAGCTGCAGGCGGCAAATTGCAAGATATGGTTAAAGTTAATATTTTCTTAACTGACCTAAGCAATTTTGCGACCGTTAACGACGTTATGAGTCAGCATTTTAAAACGCCTTACCCAGCTCGTGCTGCCATTGGTGTAAAAGAACTCCCTAAAGGGTCTCAAATTGAAATTGACGGCATTATGGAACTGCCTTCAACAAATTGATGCAACTAGTGCATGTTGTTCTTTGAGTTATGAATTTTGTTCAAATTAAAGGCTTTCAATACTAAAAATGGGCTATGTTGCATAGTAATCTATGTTTTAATAGCACATGAGAGTGCAATATAAGCCTTTGATTGAGTCCTTTGGGCAGTGCGGGTTATTTTCTACGTTTTCACCTGACTTACATAAAATAACTATGGATACAGGCTCTGCCTTGGGCAAATACCCGAATGCCTACTGCAAAATATACAGCAAAAATCAACACGCCCTAATGCATTAGTATTAAAAAAACCGCGTTAATGCGGTTTTTTAATCTCAGCACTTTGATCTTAAGCACTTGACTCTATACTATTTATTAAGCACTCTGTAACTAATACTTTTTTTATTGTGGTTTAATACATTTGGCCTAAAAGGTAAAGGGTGATAAACGTGTTCAAATTGGCGCACAACGGCAATATTTTATTAGAAGTTGCTAAACTTAATCCACCTAACGCAGCCTTCATTGTTGAAGCGCTGGAGCAATCTCCTTATGCCGACTGTGAAGTAGACAATGACTCCATCAATGATTTTTTCAAAAGTGACCATCCTGAAAAAAACCTAGTCGTTGCTAAAAAAGTAGATGCTCAACTATCTGTTGAAATCTCTGAAGATAAAATGACTGCCACCGCTCATTTAGTTACCGCCAAAGGCGGCGCTAAAATAAGCATAGAACAAGCAAAAAAAGTCATCATAAAGGCAGGCGTTAGTCGCGGTTATAAACAATCATTTTTAGAGCAAGTATTACAAAAACAATTTGAGCTGCCACCAGGAGCCAATGCAAATGGCGTGATAGCCCGAGGCCGCCCCCCTAAAGATGGAAAAACGGCTAAACTCATCCCTCATGTAACAACATTAAGAGAGCGATTAAAACAGCCTAAATTGCGTGAGGACGGTTCGGTTGATATGCGCGATTTTGGTAAGTTAGCAAGCGTAGCACCGGGCACCTTGTTAATGTCAAAACAACCTGCCACAGAAGGTGCGCAAGGATTTACCGTCACCGGAGATGCTATTGAAGCCAAAGATGGTGATAGCTTTGAACTCAATGCAGGTGATGGCACGGAAATTTCAGCAAGTAACCCATTAGAGCTAGTTGCTACCATCGCAGGTTGCCCTTCTGATATTCAAAATGGCATGCGTGTAGATGATGTTTTTACGATTGGAGATGTTGATGTACGTAGCGGCCATGTAGATTTCAATGGCAGTGTTATTGTGACTCATAACGTTTCCCCCGGCATGAAAATAAAAGCACAAGGCGACATTACTGTGATGGGCTCTGTAGAGTCAGGTGAGCTTATCAGTGGTGGCCACATCGACATAAAGCAAGCTGCTATTGGCCATTTAGATCATCAAAACAACGACGAAGGCCTTACATGCCGCTTAGTCGCACAAGGCGATATTCATTTAGCACATGGTCAATATAGTTACATTGAAGGTAACAATATTTTTATCGCCAGACAGAGTAACCACTGCAACATTAAAGCAAAAAGCTTGTTTCAAGTAGGTGCTGATGACGCGCCAAAAGGCAAACTAATTGGTGGCGAAATACTTGATGCACAAATGGTCATTGCCGGTGAAATTGGCAGTGATTCTGGGGCTAAAATGACGATACGATTAGCTCATCGCGGTGTTGAGATAACCGCTGAAACCGATGAATGTTTAAAAGCACTCACACAAACCAGCGAGCAATTAAATACCCTGCAACAGGCCATTGAAAAAGCAGATAACGTAAAAGATGCACAAAAGAAACAGCAGCTGATGACCAAAATTGGCGCTACCCAAATGCACTACTGCGAAGAAGCCGAAGCACTTGAAAATAAACTGTCAGCACTTGAACTAAACCTCAATGGTTTGCTAGAAAACACCAAACTTGTTGCAAATCAAGCATTACATCAAGGTGTCGAGATTCATATTTTTGACCGAAAATACAAAACCACTCGCAGTTACCCTCCATGCAGCGCAAGCCTCGTTGACAATAAAATAGAAATAGCATTTAAAACCAACTAAGACGCAGCATGTCTTACCTAAATGCAATAATTTATAGATTATTTAAGCGTTGCGCTTAGTCATCCTAAAGAGCTGCCCCACCTTTACCTAAAGTAGGTAAAGGTGTATAATTTTTACAAATTTACACGGAAGTAAATCATAGTGTTATTTATATGCTTCTCGTGTTCATATCTAACCTATAGACCTATAAATGGACTCAAACTTAACTGACCAATTTAACAGCACACTTGCTTAGCGCTTGCCGCGAGGATGTATCAAAAGCCCGTTGAAATCGACACACTGCGCAAAAATTTACTACATCGTTTGGAGATGTTGCGGGAACGATATTAAGGGTGTGCTGATAGGTAATATTTTTACACTTTAAAAAACTAAAAAATCTCAAGAGCAGTAGCTTGTGCATTATTTGGGGCCGCTTTAGAGGTAACTTTAGGTACGTCATTTATCTTTATCGGTGTAGGTGCCAGCGATAGTTTTTACAGGAGTAAGGAGTAGCTAGTGGTATTGCAGAGGGAGTTACAAAACAACCTATTGGCAAATCAGCAGGACTTACTTTTAAAAGGTAAGCCCTGCTAGCTCGCTTCTCAATTAAGTACGTGTAAACCTGCAACCCAGCATGTCGGTTTTTACATCGCACTTACTTGATGAAGATGGGTGACTCGTTACAAACTTAGTCCCTGTTAAGATGTACTTAGTGTTAATCACGCTTTAACGTATAAAAAAACGGCACCAGGGAGTGATGCCGCTTTGCACTACTAAACACTCATCTAGAGTTCTTTACTTCCAAGGTCAGGTGGTGCCTGTAACTTAACCGCCCTGCACTCGTTTTTATCTTAAAACATCACCTACTTGCGCTTTTAGCTCATCACTCCAAACCCCCACTTGTACTTGCGCAATATGCTGCTTTTGCAGTAATAACATGGCTAAACGAGATTGACCAATGCCACCGCCAATGGTTTGGGGCATGTCACCCGCTAATAGCTGTTGGTGCCAATCATGCGCTAAACGGGTTTCGTCTTGGGTTATTGTTAACTGTCTTGCTAAAGCGTCAGGACACACACGAATACCCATGGATGAAATTTCAAAGGCATCTTCAAGCATTGGGTTCCATACTAAAATATCACCGTTTAGGCCTTGGTATTTATCACATGTCGCGGTTGACCAATCATCGTAGTCAGGTGCGCGGACATCATGAATTTTTCCATCTCCAAGCTCACCGCCTATGCCAATTAAAAATACCGCACCGTACTCTTGGGCTATGGCTTTTTCACGTTGCTTAGCACTAAAATCTGGATACATTTGACGCAGCTCTTCACTGTGCACAAACGTGATCTGCTCTGGCAAAAAAGGTGTTAAAGCAAATTCATCGGCTACCACCTGTTCTGTGGCTTTTATACTGCGATATAATGTCTCTACCGTTTGCTTTAATGTTGCAAGTGAACGCTCAGACTCGCTGCAAATAATCTTTTCCCAATCCCACTGATCAACATAAATAGAGTGAATTGACGACAGTTTATCTTCATCAGGGCGCAGCGCTTTCATGTGTGTATACAAGCCCTCACCGACTGCAAATCCATAATCTCCTAAGGTTTTACGCTTCCATTTAGCCAATGAGTGAACTACCTCAAATTGCGCATCGGGCAGTGCTTTAACTTTAACCGATACCGCTTTTTCAGTACCACTTAAGTTATCTTGGATACCATCACCCACTTTTGCCAAAATGGGGGCCTGAACTTCAATCAAGCCTAGTTCGCTTTCTAATTGCTGTGAAAATACCTGCTTAACGCGGCTAATTTGCTGCTGTGTTTGACGATATGTGCTTGTCATAATTAGGACCTCATTCCCAGTAAATACTTAAATTCGTTTGCCTGCTTGCTCTTGGCTTGATTTTATCTTCAACAAAAAACAACAAAAACACAATAACCCATAACAAAAATAGCAATAAGCACTACCACTCATTAAAAAATTGCGGTAAATTTTATCGATACAATAAAAACCCAACAAAATAACCATGGAAAATTATCAGATCGATAATCTCGATAAATCAATTTTGCACGCCTTAATGGACAATGCCCGTACTCCTTATGCCGAATTAGCAAAAAGATTTGCCGTCAGTGCTGGGACGATTCATGTGCGAGTTGAAAAAATGAAACAAGCAGGCATCATTCAAGGCACTAAAGTCACTATCAGTGCCAAACGTTTAGGGTATGACGTATGCTGTTTTATCGGCGTAAACTTAAAGCATGCCCGAGATTACCCCAGCACCATTGCACAACTGCAAGGCTATGAAGAAGTGGTCGAGGCATACTACACCACTGGTAACTACAGCATTTTTATCAAAGTTATGGCACGCACCATCGACCACCTACAAGATGTTTTAATTAATAAAATTCAAACAATTGAGGAGATTCAGTCCACCGAAACCCTGATCTCACTACAAAACCCCATTGCCCGTGAGGTGATCCCCTAACGATTAGCGGGTATAATCGGCGCAATTTTGATTGAAAGAGCAGTAATTGATGAAAGAAACGCGTTTTCATCGCGTCAAACGAGTGTTAGATAGACGCCAAACCGACCTAACCGTATGTTTAGATGAAGTACACAAGCACCATAATTTATCCGCTATTGTACGTACAGCTGACGCGGTAGGATGTCATCATGTTCATGCTGTGTGGCCCCAAGAAGAGCGCCGCTTGACCAACAACACCTCTGGAGGCAGCAAAAATTGGGTAGAAACCCATATGCATGATGATATTGATGAGGCGGTAGCGACCATTCGCGAGCAAAACCCTGGCATTCAATTACTGGCGACTAATTTAAGTGATGAAGCGGTTGATTATCGCAACATTGATTACACCCTACCTACCGCCATTATTGTAGGACAAGAGCGCTTGGGTATATCTGATAAAGCACTCGCTCATGCTGATAAGCACATTGTGATACCCATGCAAGGCATGGTGCAGTCGCTTAATGTCTCTGTGGCCGCTGCACTGATTTTATACGAAGCACAACGCCAAAGAGATGCAGCGGGATTGTACAATCGTAATGATATGCTAGACGCCGACACCAAACATACTTTATTGTTTGAAGGCTGCCACCCAATTATTGCTAATCGCTGTATTGAAAAGGGTTTACCCTACCCTGCATTAAATGATGATGGCGAAATAGTAGCTAATGAAGCTTTTTGGAATGCTCTAAAATTTAATAACGCGACTTAAACTAAGGATTAGCATGTCAACGCCAAACCTCTCTCACTACCCTATTACCGAGCTTAAAGGCGTAGGACCTAAGGTAGCAGAACGCTTGGCGAAACTGGGCATTTTTACCGTACAAGATATGCTATTTCACCTGCCACTTCGCTACGAAGATAGAGCCCGTACCTACGCGATTGCCGAGCTTACCCCGCATAGCCATGTCAGTATTGAAGCGCAAATAGAGCATAGCCAAATTACTGTTGGTAAAAGGCGCATGCTAATTTGTCATGTCAACGACGGCACAGGCAGGCTGGCACTGCGGTTTTTTAACTTTAATGCAGCGCAAAAAAATGCCATGGCAACAGGTAAGGTGATCCGCTGTTTTGGTGAGGTACGCAGGGGCCAAGCGGGCTTGGAAATGGCCCATCCTGAATACAGTATCCGCGATTGTCACAGTGAGCCTAAAGATCCATCACTGGCGACACTCACCGCGGTCTATCCAACCACCGAAGGCCTAAAACAACTCAGTATTCGTGCCATTGCTGATAAAGCCATTGCACTTTTGCAAAAGTATCAGCTTGATGAGTATTTGCCACAACCATATCGCCCTGCAGATTTAAGTTTAAAAGATGCTGTATTAGCGCTGCACAAGCCACCACAAGATACTGACCTATCCGCTCTTGAACTAGGACAACATCCAGCACAACAGCGGCTAGCCTTTGAAGAGCTGCTTGCGCAAAATCTCAGTTTGTTGCAGTTACGTCAGCGCGCTCAAACAGTGAAGGCGGTGCCTTTACCACCCAATAACACCTTAGAGCCTGAGTTTTTAGCTCACTTACCATTTGCTCCAACGAACGCACAGAGCCGTGTTGTGGCAGAAATTAAACAGGATTTACAACATCCCTACCCAATGATGCGGTTAGTGCAAGGAGATGTGGGGTCAGGTAAAACCTTGGTCGCTGCACTGGCTGCGCTCGGTGCCATTGCTAAAGGCTATCAAGTTGCACTGATGGCTCCCACTGAAATACTTGCAGAGCAGCATGGCATCAACTTTGGTAACTGGTTTAGCAAGTTAGGCGTTGAAGTGGCTTGGTTTGGTGGTAAAACTAAAGGTAAAGAACGTGAGCGTACATTAGAAAGCATTGCCAGCGGTAAAGCACAAATGATTGTTGGCACTCATGCGCTATTTCAACAACAAGTCAGCTTTTTTAACCTTGCTTTAATCATTATCGATGAGCAACATCGTTTTGGTGTACATCAGCGCCTTGCACTGCGCGAAAAGGGTCAGTTTAATAACTGCTACCCGCACCAGCTAGTTATGACCGCAACGCCAATCCCGCGTACTTTAGCGATGACTGCATATGCCGACTTAGAAACGTCTGTGATTGATGAGCTACCACCGGGCCGTACCCCTATTACCACCGTGGCTGTGCCTGATAGTCGCCGTGAGCAAGTAGTCGGTAGAGTAAAAAGTGCCTGTTTAGACGATAAACGACAAGTGTACTGGGTGTGTACCTTAATTGATGAATCAGAAGTATTGCAATGCCAAGCCGCTGAAGATGCCGCCGCACAACTTACTGAGCAACTGCCAGAGCTCAAAATTGGTTTGGTGCATGGCCGTATGAAGGCACAAGAAAAACAACAGATCATGAGTGATTTCAAAAACGGCGATATTAATGTATTGGTCGCTACCACCGTAATTGAGGTAGGTGTTGATGTGCCTAATGCCAGTTTAATCATCATTGAAAACCCTGAGCGATTAGGGCTTGCTCAGCTCCACCAGTTACGTGGACGTGTGGGTCGAGGTGCTATCGCATCACATTGCTTATTGCTCTATCACGCACCTTTATCACACACAGCGCAAAAACGCTTGGGCGTGTTACGTGATAGTAATGATGGCTTTGTCATCGCAGAAAAAGATTTAGAGATTCGCGGCCCTGGTGAAGTACTAGGCACCAAGCAAACTGGGCTTGCAGAGTTTAAAGTGGCTGACTTAAACCGCGATAAAGCACTGTTAAATCAAGTTAGGCCTTTAGCATTTAAGCTTATGAAAGCTCACCCTGAAGTGGTTGAACCATTAGTCTTACGTTGGTTAGGGGCTAAAAGCGAATTGGCCATGGCCTAAGCACATAAAAGTGCAGATAAATAGTAGGCTACTTATCTACACTTTTTGATATAAATTAGACCTTGTAACCATTGGGGTTATTGCTTTGCCAGCGCCATGTGTCTTGCATCATATCATCAAGGCCACGTTGTGCCTGCCAACCAAGTTCTTGCTCAGCCTTTTGTGGTGCCGCATAACATGCTGCAATATCACCACCACGACGAGGTTTAATTTGATAAGGAACGGACTTACCCGAGGCTTTTTCAAATGCACTCACCATTTGCAACACCGAGTAACCATTACCTGTTCCCAAGTTATAAATATGCGTACCCGTATGAGTTGCCAACTTATCTAGCGCTTTTAAGTGACCCACCGCCAAATCAACAACATGAATATAATCTCGAACGCCGGTGCCATCCACAGTATCATAGTCATCCCCAAATACACCTAACTGTTCAAGCTTACCAACAGCAACTTGAGCAATATATGGGAGTAAGTTATTTGGAATGCCATTTGGGTCTTCGCCTATTAAGCCCGACTCATGCGCGCCGACCGGATTAAAGTAACGTAGAATCGCAAATGCCCAACGCTCGTCTGATTTAGCAACATCTTGCAACAGCATTTCCACCATTAACTTAGATGTGCCGTAAGGGTTTGTAGTACCCCCGACTAAAAAGTGCTCTGTGATAGGTAAACTTTGCGGGTCGCCATATACCGTCGCTGACGAACTAAAAACCAGCTTAAACACACCTGCATCGCGCATTGCATCTAACAATGTAAGCGTGCCCTGTACATTTGCTTGATAATATTCAATTGGCTTAACAACCGATTCGCCTACCGCTTTTAAACCAGCAAAATGAATAACTTGGCTAATATCATAACGGGCAAATACGCCATCCAAAAAGGCTTTATCCAAAATATCACCTTGATGAAAGCTCACTGTTTTACCCGTGATCTGCGCGACACGTGTTAGTGACTCTTGTGATGCATTACTTAAATTGTCTACTACTATCACGTCTTCACCTTGTTGTAGTAGCTCAACTAAGGTGTGTGAGCCAATATAGCCAGCTCCGCCAGTCACTAATATACTCATATCGCTTCCTTTATATAAAAACCTGCTGACTATTTTAAATAAATTTTTATATCTGTGCAGCGTTAATTAAGATTTATCACACACAAACGCTAAATTACCTTGGTGATAACTTAATCTTGAGATATGTGTATCACAATATGGACTTAAATTATGCCACTGCGATATCGCTTTGGGGTTTTCAAAATCACGCATATAAATACGATTACCAATCGCATAAGCCACATGACTCTCATTTAACCATGTGTAGTCTTGTACACCTTCTGGCATCACAAAATGGTCGCTCACTTGCTGTGTGTTTGCCGAAAAGCTGGCAAACCAGTGTTGACCATTTTTATTATAGGTAAATGAGTAAATTTGCTTTTTATTATTAAAGGCCAGTGTTCGGCCGATATCTTTAGCGACCTTTGTTGGTAAGTGACCTGTCAAGTCGGCGTATTGCAGCGTATGTGGCTGGCCTAAAATAAACATCACCAAATCACCTTTATTACCCCATGCGTGGTAACCAACCGGCTCGATATGATCAAAGATACGCTGTGCACTTTGGGTTTTATCAAATGGGTAAAACCACAACTTTTGCTTACCATCAGGCTCTACCACCACACTCGATAGCCCATCACCATCGGGGTATAAAGTAGGTGAAAACTCTGACACAGGAGTATTGGTTAAATTATGGCTTGTTTTATCTGCAAAATCATAAAAAAACAAATCAGTTTGAGCTTGCTCTTTAGTGGTCACTCCTTGTGTAAAATACACTCCTTTTTTAGTCACAACAGGCTGATTATGGTAGTTATCATCCGAGGTTATAGACACAACTTTAATTGAATCATCAACTTCACTAGCAAGCAAAATTTGGCTTTGTGGCATCGCTGCCTGCGCCGTCACTATATACATCGAAAATAAATATACAGCCAGTGGGATTAAAGCTTTCATGAATGGTCCTTATTATTTTTCTTTTATCATACCCAGTTGTGCGTTAAACCACAAAACTTGCTATTCAAGCCGCTTCGAGTAACAATCGAATTCACCTATTTTGTTCATGTTTTGAGATTATCGAGGCTTATTATGTCCCAAAAGCACCCTATCATAGCCATAACTGGTAGCTCAGGGGCAGGTACTACCACCACTACCAACGCAATTAAACATATATTTCGTAGTGTGAGTGCTAATGCAGCCTTTATTGAAGGAGATAGCTTTCATCGCTATACCCGGCCTGAAATGGATAAGCTCAAACGAGATGCTCTGCAAGAAGGTAAGCACATAAGCTACTTTGGCCAAGAAGCGAATGATTTTGCCGCCTTAGAAGCACTATTTAGTCGCTACGGCGAGTATGGCGATGGCAAAATAAGGCGTTATCTGCACACTTTTGATGATGCTGTTCCTTACAATCAACTCCCCGGTACTTTTACACCTTATCAAGATTTAGAACCCAATACCGATGTACTTTTTTACGAAGGACTACACGGTGGTGTGGTAACACCCGAGCATGATGTTGCCAAGCACGTTGACTTGCTCATCGGTATGGTGCCAATAATTAACCTAGAGTGGATCCAAAAACTAATTCGCGATACCAATGAGCGCGGCCACTCCAGAGAAGCGGTAATGACCTCAATCGTACGTAGTATGGATGACTATATTAATCATATTACACCGCAATTTTCTCGCACCCATATCAACTTTCAACGTGTACCCACTGTCGATACCTCTAATCCGTTTAGTGCCAAAGACATCCCTTCATTAGATGAAAGCTTTGTGGTGATCCGTTTTCGCGGTATTGATGATGTGAACTTTCCCTATTACTTACATATGATCGATGGCAGCTTTATGTCACGTATGAATACTCTGGTAGTCCCTGGCGGTAAAATGGGGTTAGCCATGGAGTTAGTGCTTACCCCTCTTATCAAAGATTTATTAGTAAAAAAACGCGCGATAGAAAATATGGCCCCCGTTGAGCTGCCGATTTAACTTGCAGGCTCAATCATCGCAAATTAAACTTGTGACCCTCTTTTTGCCGCAGTTGGAAGCGATTCATGGCATCAATAAAGACCATTAAAGTATTAGTGGGTTCTCAAAATCCAGTCAAAATTAGTGCAGCTAAAAGCGTGATTGCGCGCTATTTCCCTGAATATCAAATAGATTGCCAAGGATTACATGCTCCAAGTGGTGTGCCAGAGCAACCCCTAGGCGAAGAGCAAACCCGATTAGGCGCGCAAAACCGAGTGAGCTACCTACAGCAACATCATGACGCTGACTTTTTCTGTGCAATGGAAGGCGGTGCCCACCAATTTAGCTACGGCCCTGCTACGTTTGCTTATGTGGTAGTTGCTAATGCTCATTACACCAGTGTAAATCGCAGTAGTAATTTACCGTTACCGCAGCCTATTTATAATGCACTCATGGTGGGCGAAGAATTAGGTCCAGTTATGGACCGTGTGTTTAATACCACCAATATTAAACAGCAGGGAGGGGCAATTGGTTTGCTCACCAATCATGTTGCGACGCGTGAAAGCACTTATACACAAGCACTCACCTTAGCCATGGCCCCCTTTTTACATCCACATTTATATATCGAAAAGGCCAGTGATGAAGTATAGCCATATTCTATTTGACGCCGATGAAACCCTGTTCAGCTTTAACGCATTTTTAGGCTTGAAGAAATTATTTTCTAACTATGGCGTAGAATTTACAGAGCACGATCACAAAGAGTATCAAGCGGTAAATGCCCCACTTTGGCTTGATTATCAAGCTGGTCGTATTGATGCCACAACATTGCAAATTACGCGCTTTGCAAAATGGGCAGAGCGACTAAAGGTACCTGCTAACGAATTAAATTCGGGGTTTTTAGAGTCAATGGCAAGCATTTGCGAACCACTACCTGGCGCACGCAGCTTGTTAAACCACCTCAAAGGCAAGGCCAGTCTTGGCATTATCACCAACGGTTTTGCAGCATTACAGGAAAAGCGACTCGCCCATACAGGGTTAAACGATTACTTCGATTGTTTGGTAGTATCAGAATTAGTCGGTACAGCTAAACCTGACCCTTCTATTTTTGCTCACACGCTTTCTTTATTGGGCAACCCAGATAAAAATAAAGTGCTGATGGTAGGCGATACCCCCAGCAGCGATATTTTAGGAGCCAATAACTTTGGCATTGATAGCTGTTGGTTACAGCATCCAGATGCTAGCTGTCCTGAAGGTATCAAGCCAACTTACACAGTACAATCACTGAAGGAATTAGAGGCCATTTTAGGCACCGACCATTAACTATAAAAAAGTGAGTAATCGAGGTAAAAACAAAGTGCGATTACTCATAACTATTTTATACGTTCTTTCACATCGACACTGAGAGCAGCAATTTGGTACATAAAAAACTGATACAGATAAGCGCTCTTGATGAACTTAAATTTGCGTACGATACCAAAAGCCCATGAAACACTACAGTTACTTCATAGTTCAGCTTACTCAGTTGCCCCGTATCATAACATCGCATGCGTCTAACGCATCATCTAGAGCATTGAACACTGATTGAATAATTACATCATTAAATTCGTCAGTAGTAGATGCCATATTTACATCAACGTCATAGCCCCGAAAATAACGCACTAAGTGATCGTTTCTCACACTAATTAGTACATGACCACTTAACACATATGGTTCATATGAGATATACGCTTTTTCTAATATAACTGATATCTGAGCATCTTGTGCCTGTGTATATCGACTTTCAACCGCATCCTGAACAGTTTCTAAATCAAAATACTTAACTTTTTTATGTACAACATCATCAACTCCAAACCGAATAGCATGCTTGCATTGAATAGACTTCATATGAGTCGTAGTCTTGCATGCTGACAATACAACGCAGCATACAAGAAAAATCGCGAGCCTAACTAAAGTACTCATTAGTGCTCATTGATTAAAAACATACTGTAATATCAGTAGTATTATTGCTCGGTACTGAACATACTTTACCAGTGTCGTAACCATGGATTATACGTATTATATTTCGCTCAGGAAGTCGCTGTATCACTTCAGAAAAGGCACTAGTAAGTTTTCCAGATGCTTCACGCTCCACAAAGTCTTCTGTATCTTGCACATCGAAATTAACAAGGTCGACAATTGAACTAATTGACGTCTTTAATTGGGCTTCCAATTGACCTTGATAAGTTGTCACCCAGGCGTTGGCTGTAATGGCTCTCGACTCTTCGAAGTTAGTGTTTGGACGCTTTGCTTTTTTAATTTTTCTTTGAAGTTTAGCTTTGTATCTTCTCTCTGATTTTGTCGAGTCTGGAAGCTTATCAAACTCAGCCTTCGCTTTTGCAACCTGTTTCGCAATAAACTCTTCGCTTTTTTTAGCTTCTGGAAGCGATTTATTAAGAAATGTAAACTTATTTCGATATAACTCCGGCAATTGCTGCTTTGCACCTTTAGCTGCACGTTCCAATATTTTCACGTTCGCAGACATTCGTAGCACTCTAAAGTCCATCGACAGACGGTAATCTGGTGCAATTGTCATATACTTTTGACCAACTTCCGTTTTAGCGCCTAGCTCTTCACCTGAATAGACAAGGTATGTATTACCAAGTTGCTGATTGGCTATCGTCATTTTGGCTTTTATGGCTTCTACAAACTGTTTATCGAAATCAAACAAATTTAGTTCGTTACGCACAATAGAAAGTGGATCCTGTGCTTCCTCCATATTTGAACTATTGATTGCTGAATCAATAGCAACACCGACAAGCGCACCAATGACTCCATATTGAGCGCTTACACCAGAACTATTACTAACAGGAACGTCTGCATTAAGCTCACTTTGCGACACCATTATGTACACATCTATTGGACCATTAAGGGTATTTTCAGCCAATGGCGTTTTGTAAGGGGTTGTTTTACATGCAGCTAATGTCAACATAAATGCCGCAAAAAAAATATTTTTTAACACTCTATTTCCTATTTTTTATTTTCTTCTTAAACTTTGAAGTCTTTTTACACTAATAAGGCAGCCGTTTCAAATAATGAAACAATTTTTAAAAATTACTTTATCTGACAAGTGAAATTAATCAAAACGCTTAGCTTCCAACACCCCGGCTTATAGCCGGATAACCTGTATCATGGCCGCAAGATAGGAAAATATGCTCTGTTTCAATGTTAAGTCACTGTATATTGAGTGTGGTGCAAAGTTAATACACTAGATACCAATCCATGACATTGATTATCATGCTTGTTAGGGTGATGAAAACAAACAAGGAGCAAACCACATGAAACTAATCACATCGTTTTTACTACTTTTTCTAAGTTTTTATACGTAGGCAAATACCCGCAAAGATAATATCAAAAAATTGTTTGCCAGTTATATGACTAAATATAGCCATTACTTACAACACTTGGTCCTGCCTAAAAGCCCCCATTTATATACCGATACACTGATGTTAATGTCTACTAAACCCCAGCCAAATGTTATTGCTCAGGCGCAAATGAATCAGCAGGTTCAGGTATTTGATCAAATTTAAAAACTGATGGGGTAACGCATATAAAGTAGGGGGAAATAAAGGTACATTTTCTCAACAGTAATATTGCGCTGGTGAGCAATGTCGCTGAGCGATATACACAAACAGGTAAGCTGTATAACAAAGTTGGTGCGAACTATTACGTCTATTTAATTGATGGACAATGGAAAATATCTGCATTTGCTATACGCGATGCAAAAAACGCATTAACTTAAAGGTACCAACACACTGAATACAGTCAGCATGAAAAACCGGGACGACTTGCAATTATTATTCGCATTAAAACAAGCCAATACCCTGCGTGGTACAGCTAAATTACTGGGCATAAACCATGCGACTGTATCTCTCAGGTTAGTGAATCTGAATCTGCGTTATGGTATTGAGCAGGTAAATAATATAAGAAAGGCACGAGGCGACTAAAAGTCACCTCGATTGATTAGCTTTGTTTGATCACTGCTGAGCGTCCATATATGTCTTGCTTATTTTCTAAAGAAAATCGCTAGTAATTACTCAAATGGTAACTTTTTTACTTGAGCTGCAACACTGACACAATAAAAAACGATGCAATATACAGCGCTTTTTTATATCGAAATACCTTTACTTAGCTGTCAATTTTACAAGGCGCTACGCTGTCTTAGCACTTCAAACAAACAAATGCCCGTTGCCACCGACACGTTTAAACTAGACACTGTGCCCACCATTGGGATTTTAACTAAAATATCGCAATGCTCTCGGGTTAAGCGGCGCATACCATCACCTTCTGCGCCCATTACAATTGCAATCGGCCCAGTTAAACTAGCATCAAATACGTGCGTATCCGTTTCACCCGCAGTACCTGCTACCCAAACACCCGCTTCTTTGATATCACGTAGTGTGCGTGCAAGGTTAGTCACCTGAATAAGCGGCACCGTTTCTGCCGCACCGCAGGCTACTTTTCGGGCTGTGCCGTTAAGCTTGGCTGACTTATCTTTTGGTACTATCACCGCATGAGCACCTGCAGCATCGGCGCTACGTAAGCAGGCACCTAAGTTATGAGGGTCTGTCACGCCATCCAATACTAAAAAGAACGGGCTTGATTCACGCTCTAAAATCTCATCTAAGTCGCGTTCGCTGTAGGTACGAGCGGCTTTAACATTAGCAATGATCCCTTGATGTTGTTCACCTTTTGCTTTGTTATCTAGTGCTTTTCTTTGCATGAATTGCACTGAAATACCAAACTTACGGGCTTCATTTATCAATGGGTTTAGGCGTTTATCTTCTCGCCCTTTAAGCGCATAAATCTCTAAAAAGCGCTCAGGCTCTTTACCCAAAATGGCTTCAATTGAATGAAAACCAAAAATTAATTCGTTACTCACTTATATTATGCTCCAGAGCTATTCTTGCTGCTTTTTCGCGCATTCTTACCAGGGCGTTTTGCTTTCACTTTTTTGCCTTTCGCCTTGGTTTTTGATTTGCTTTTTACTGTGTCAGCACCCGCTTTTTTGGCTTTTTTCAACTGACCTTTAGGGGTAGTTTTTTTCCCTTTCTGCGGTTTACGATCGGTTTTACTCTCAGTGTCACCTTCGCGCTTATTAGGAATTTTACCCGCCTTTAATTGCGCGCGAACGCTACTTAATGCCGGTTTTTCATCCACTTTAGTCGGCTTGTTCCGACGCCTAGCGTAGCGATCTGGCACCTGCTCACCTGCTATAGCTAAATGAATGCGTCGCTCATCAAGGCTCACTGAAGCAACCGTAACGCTGAGTTTATCGCCCAAACGATACACTTGGCGACTGTGCTCCCCCACCAAACAGTGCTTAGCACCGTCAAAATGGAAGTACTCTTGCCCTAAACTAGAAATATGGATCATGCCATCAATTTGCAAGTCATCTAAACGTACAAATAAACCAAACGTGGTAACCGATGACACCACACCGCTAAATTCCATGCCTACATGGTCTTGCATAAACTCGCATTTTAACCAATCCGCCACTTCTCGAGTCGCATCATCCGCTCTTCGCTCTGTGGTAGAGCATTGCTCGCCTAATTGGTCTACTTCATCGGTATCATAAACATACGCACCGGATGTGTTTTGCCCTTGCTTACTCAGCACTCCTTTGATGGCTCTATGTACCACTAAGTCAGGGTAGCGACGAATGGGGGATGTAAAATGTGCATAGGCATCTAGCGCTAAACCATAGTGACCAATATTATCTGGTTGATATACAGCTTGCTTCATCGAGCGCAGCAACATGGTTTGAATCAGTTCTTTTTCTGGTCGCTCGCCCAACTGATTTAATGCAGCTGTTAACTCTAAAGGTGATGGGTCGTTAGGGAGTAAACTCTCAATACCTAAATCATTTAAAAACTGCCTAAAATGACTAAGCTTTTCTTGATCAGGCTCATCATGCACACGATATAGCGCGCTGGCTTCATGCTTAGCTAATAACTTAGCTGCCGACACATTAGCCAAGATCATGCATTCTTCAATGAGTTTATGCGCATCATTGCGCACCAGCGGCACGATTGATTCAATCTTACGGTGCGCGTTAAATACAAATCGCGTCTCTAACGTTTCAAATTCAATAGCACCACGTGTTTGTCGAGCCGCTTTTAACGCCATATACATTTGTTGCAAATCGCTTAGGTGCGGCACTAAGGGTGAATATTGTTCACGCAGCTTCTCATCACCTTGCAAAATAGCATGTACTTTGGTGTAGGTAAGACGCGCATGAGAGTTCATTATCGCTTCATAAAAACGATAACCAGACAAGCGCCCTGCTTCTGATATGGTCATCTCAGCAACCATACATAAGCGGTCAACTTGTGGGTTCAGCGAACACAAACCATTGGACAGTACTTTGGGTAACATGGGGATCACTTGCTCAGGAAAGTACACTGAGTTACCACGTTCTATGGCTTCTGTATCTAACGCGCTGCCTTTGGGCACATAATGAGATACATCGGCAATGGCAACCCATAAACGCCAGCCACCCGATTTTTTGCGCTCACAATACACCGCATCATCAAAATCGCGGGCATCTTCACCATCGATGGTAACCAAGGGTAAGTCTCTTAGGTCAACCCGGGCGAGTTTGTCTGCTTCAGCAACATCTTCACCGTGGCTAGATACTTGTTCAAGCACTGCTTGGGGCCAAACATGCGGAATATCATGATTACGCAGCGCCACTTCAATTTCCATACCCGGTGCCATATGCTCACCAAGTACTTCAACCACTTTACCCACCGCATTCATTTGCCTAGTTGGGCTTTGGGTTATTTGTACTTGCACCATCTGGTTGTGTCGTGCGCCTTTTTCACTACCCGGTAAAATAATTATATCTTGGGTAATTCGGGGGTCTTCTGGCACTACCACTGCACTGCCATATTCAACAAAGTAACGACCAACAATCGGCGCTCGTTCAGCTTCAAGTACTCGTATAATACGCGCTTCAACTTTGCCACCAGAGCCTCTACTGGCCGCTTTAGCCAATACAATATCGCCATGCATAACGGTATTCATTTGATGCTTAGCAATAAACCAATCTTTAGGTTCGCCCTCTACAGCCAAAAAGCCAAAACCATCACGGTGCCCTATCACGCGACCTTTCACCAACCCATCATCGGTCGGTATAACATAGCGCTTAAATTTATTAAAATGCAGCTGACCGTCACGCTCCATAGCGCGTAAACGACGTTTAAACGCGATTTGGCGCTCATCGTCTAACACATTGAGACTATTACAAAGTTGGCTGAAGGTGGTCGCTTTATCGGCTGCTTTAATGTGCTCTAATATAAATTCGCGACTAGGTACTGGGTTTTCGTATTTGTCTTGCTCTCGACTGAGATAAGGATCCTGTTTTGACATTCACTAGCTTGTTAATTGAGTTATGTTGTTATTTTAACCCAAAATCTACTAATGAGACAGCTCCAGAGAGTGAAAGTTTTATTTACATGCGCGCACTATAACCACCCTTTTTGTTTTGCAATTCTAGCAGCATCAACTCGATTGCTTGCATACAGCTTCGCAATTGCCTCCGATAGGTAGTTTCTGACCGTGCCATCACTTAAATACAACCTTACAGCAATCTCTTTGGTGGTCATGCCTTCCCCTGCTAAACGCAGTGCAGCACGCTCTTTATCCGTTAGTGGATCGCGCTCTCCGGCCCCCAACGCCAACAGTTCGGGTTCAATCACCTTTTTGCCTCGCATTACCTCTTCAAGGGCATTGACCAAATAGCTAACTGGTGCTTCTTTTAAAATAAACCCTTTAACATTCAAGTCCATTGCCCGCTGAATATAACCCGCTTTTGAAAACGTCGTCATTATAACGCTCAGTACAGTTGGCAGCTGCTCATTAATATATTGTGCAAGTTCTAACCCTGTTTTATTCGGCATTTCGATATCAGTAAGTACAATATCGACTTGATATTTTGATAGCTTCTCAATTGCATCAACGCCATCTACCGCCTGTGCAACCACTTCAATATTTGGCTCTAAACCAAGTAATGCTGAAATAGCGCCTCGCACTAGGGCTTGATCTTCAACCACCATGACTTTCATTAACGCTTTGCTCCATTGTTAGTTGCAGTTTTAAGCCATGCGAAATATCAACGTGCAACTTTGCACCTAACTGCAAAGCGCGTTCTTTGATACCCTCTAAGCCATTACCATGCGTTAAATTTTTAATATCACCATCATCTTCAATTCTAAAGAACACAACATTATCTTGCTGCATTAACGCTACTTTGACGTTCTTAGCCTTGCTGTGACGTAAAATATTCGTCACAGCCTCTTTAGCGATGTAACATAACGCGCTTTCTTGTTGCGCACTTAATGACGGCGCTTGATTTTCAATAAACACATTAAAACCGGCTTGTGCAAGGCGCTGCTGTAGTGCCTTTAATTGAGCATCTAAGCCTATTTGTTTCAATCCTGAAACGGCTTCTCGAACCTCACTCAACAAACTACGAGCAATGCTCGCCACCTCTAATGATTCTTGTATTGCTTGGCCATGTTGCCCTAACTGCTGTAATTTAGTCGCTAGTTCCGCTTTTAAAGCAATAGACGACAAAGAATGTCCAAGTAAATCATGCAAGTCTCGCGCAATGCGCTCTCGCTCAGCAATCGCTGCCAATTGTTGTATTTGTTGCTGACTTTGCCTATGCTGCAGTCGATGGGTTTGATCTTTACGCCCAATAACGCCCAGCGCAAATAACCCACCACCCACCACAAAAGCAGGCAAGCAAAAGTACCAAAGCGACTCATTAGCAAACAAAAAGCCAGTCAACAATAGCGCCGACATAAGCATAGCCATCATAATTAAGCCTTGCGCTAGTCGGTAACATAACCCACAGAAAAACCCCACATAGCCAAATATCGACTGTGTCCCATAAGTTAGCATGGTACCCAACCCACAGATCAGCATCATTAACAATAATATACCAGTAAGGCGCGGACCTTTTTGATAAAGTGCAATCAGGTAAAACGCGATAAATAACATGTACACAGCAACTTGTGCTATTACATCAACAACACTAACGGGCGTTTTTTGAGCTAGTAGCGGAAAAAAGTAAAAGCTAGAAAATATCAGCGCCCACATACCCATTTTTTGTTCTTTATGTAGCGGCAGTTCAACACCTAATTTACTCATCACATGCATAATTACTCATCTCATTTGAGTTGTTCAAATATATTATCTGTTTAATAGCGCTAGTTTCAGTGACAATTGTCAACATGCTACACTGCATGCCTCACAAATCTACAAGAAAAAGTAATGCGTCCTGAACAAACCTCTCTTTTATACCTACACATCGCTGTACTTCTATTTGGAGGTACTGCACTATTTTCAAAACTAATTGATTTATCCGCATTAGATATAACCGTTTATCGAACAGCCGTAGCGTTTGTCGTCTTGGCATTACTACTAAAACTGACAGGAAAACGACTACGTCTAGAGCAAAATAAAGACTATTTTATAGCCGTCATGCTGGGTGTCGTAGTTGGGCTACATTGGGTTACCTATTTTGCTGGGATGCAAATGGCCGGCATTGCAACTGGCATAATCGCGTTTTTTACATACCCAGTGATCACAGTTTTTTTAGAGCCTTTTTTCACAAAACAACGTATTAAAAATAAGGATATAGTCAGCGCTTGCGTGGTATTGTTTGGTATTTATTTGTTAATACCAGAAGCGAGTTTAGGTAACCAAGTAACCCTTGGGATCATCACAGGTATCATCTCTGGTGCTTTATTTGCGCTGCGCAACTTATTACAAAAACGCTTTTTTGCCAGCTACAGTGGCCCGCATACCATGTTTTACCAAACACTCACAGCCTGCATGATGCTGGCTGCATTTGTACAAATACCGCCCACACAGCTACCAAGCCAAGACATTTACTATATTTTGCTTGCTGGTGTTGTATTTACTGCCATTCCCCATGCTTTATTTGCCAGTAGCCTAAAACATTTGTCGGCGACCACTGCTGGATTAATTTCTTGTTTACAACCCTTGTATGGGACGCTATTGGCATTTATGCTGTTGGCAGAAGAACCAACAATTATGACTTTAGTTGGCGGTTTGCTGGTGATCAGCGCTGCTTGTTTTGAAACTTGGTCTATCACAAGGAAAAAGCCCAATGCGAGTATTCGCCCATCGAGGTGCCAGCGGTAATTACCCCGAAAATACGCTCAGTGCTATTCGAGCAGCATTACAGGCTGATGTAGATGGCATTGAATTAGATGTACAAAGCTGTGCCGATGACTACGCTATTGTACATGACACTTGGCTTGATAGAACTACCAATGGCACGGGCAAAGTCAACCAAACATCCTTGCAAGAAATACAAACGTTGGATGCGGGTAATGGTGAGTCTATCCCAAATTTGCAGCAAATATTTGACGAAATAGGCCACAAAAGTATGATAAATCTAGAGCTAAAACATACTTTTAGCCTAGATAAGTTTGTTGCCTGTATCGAACAAAACATACGCCAAGACACCTTTGCGCGCGAGCAATTGATCGTGTCATCATTTGACCATCATCAATTAGTTTGGCTAAAACAACATATGCCGTGGATAAAAATTGGTGCTCTGACCGCATCTATTCCCTTGCACTACGCAGAATTTGCCCAGCGTTTGCATGCCTACAGCATTCATATTGATAAGAACTTTATTAATCATCAGTTCGTTGATGATGCCAAACAACGTGGGTTAAAGGTATTTACCTATACAGTCGATAAACAACAAGACATAGAAGATATGCGCGCATTAGGAGTCGATGGCATTTTTAGTAACTTTCCATGTTATGCAAAAATGATCTTATCGCGTTCTTAGCATATATTATTGATAAGAGAAGTATTTATGTTTTTATCAGCTGTAGCCAAATGCCCTGTTTAATCAGGTTGCAGAATCTTGGGAAAGACAATTATGGATAATCAAAAGCCAACAATGAGTCTATACATGCGCTTATATAATCAAATTGAACAAAGCTTTTTTTATACACTTTCACGCAAAATATTTGGCAACCTTAGCTTTGTATTTGCCTTTCAAGTGTTTACCTTAGTATGGTTGTATCGTGAATTAGATGCTAACAACGGTAGTTTTGGCTTATTCTGGTTAATGACGTTAGGTGCTGTAGGCGGGTTTATATTCACCCTGTTTTATATGCGCTTTTTAATTGTACGCCCGGTACGAGCCATGCGCGATAGCCTGCAACAGGCAAACCGCCAAGACGGTAATTTAAATGCCACACTACCCAAATTTTCTTATGATGAATTTAGAGAGCTGAGCGAGCAATATAATGCCTTTACCCTGCACTTACGAGAATTACTAGAAAAAACCTATGAGGGTGCACAAACAGCGGCAACCAGCAATGAACAAGTCACTCACTCCATGCAACAAACCGCCGATTTTAGCGGGCAGCAAATTAATATGAGTGACTCTATTATTGCCGCCAGCGACCAAGTTACTTATAGTTTACAAAGTATTGTGACTAATACCGACCAAGTATATCAAGCCAATACACAAAGCCTACAATTCGTTCAAGAATCATCACAATCTTTGACCACGTTGGTTGATGAAGTAAAGCAGATCACCGTGTTGCTTGGTAATTTTTCAACAACTGTATCCGGTTTAAAGGAGAACAGTGAAAATATTCGTAGTATCTTGAAAATGGTCGAAGAGTTTTCAGATCAAACCAACTTACTGGCTCTCAATGCGGCCATTGAAGCAGCACGTGCGGGTGAAGCTGGACGAGGGTTTGCAGTGGTTGCCGACGAAGTACGTAGTCTATCGGTTAAGGTCAATGATGCAACTCGTCAAATAAGTGACTTCATTAACCAAATGAATAGCTTAGTAGGTGAAACTCATCGTGAATCTGAACTACTCATAAGCCACTCCGAATCAGCAGAGCAAGCAATTAGTAAAACCTCCCTCGGGTTTACTGACATGAGCTATGACTTTGAGCGCAATCAGGCCCAGCTTGAGCAAATTGCCAGTGCAGTACACCAATTAGAGTCAACTCAAGCTGATACGCATGAATCAGTACAGCAAATTGTAGCACTTGCGCAACAAGCAAAAACACAAATTGATACTGCACTTGCAGATTGTAAGCATGCGCAACAGCTCACCCAAACTACCCAGCAAGCGCTAAAGCGCTTTGTATAAATTGCTATATTGCGGGCATTATGCCCGCTCTATGCCAAACGCAATCACATCACTAATATGACCTTTGTTAAGCGCTAGCATAATCAACCTATCAATACCTAACGCAACACCTGAGCACGGTGGCAAGCCATGCTCTAACGCGTTAATAAATTGCTGATCTATTGCAACGGCCGACAACCCCTTCTGCGTGCGCTGCAGGTTATCTTCATTAAAACGCTGAACTTGCTCCTTAGCATCGGTTAACTCATTAAACCCATTGGCCAGCTCCATTCCCTGATAATACAATTCAAAACGCCCAGCTACGCGAGAGTCTTGTTCATTAAGCTGTGCAAGTGCCGCTTGTGATGCAGGGAAATGATACACGAAACAAGGGGCATCAATACCAATTTTGGGCTCAACTTGCATACAAAATAGTAACTGTAACAAAGTATCGGGATTCGTTTCTTGCTGTGCGATATCGCCATAACCATGTTCGTTGGCACATTGCTTTAATTCATCAAAACTAATCGTTAGTGGATCAATACCTAAAACATCTAGAAAAGCCTGCTGATAGGTGATACGAGTACAAGGTTGGCAAGCCAAGATCAGTTGTATTAACTGTTCAATTTCATCCATCAATGCAAACTCATTAAAACCTGGACGATACCATTCCAACATCGTGAATTCTGGGTTGTGATGCCGCCCCGACTCTTCATTTCGAAATGCTTTAGCCAATTGATATATTGGGCCACTGCCTGCTGCCAATAATCTTTTCATCGCAAATTCAGGAGAAGTCTGCAAATAAAGGTCTAAACCACCTTCGGAGCCTGGCCCAACAAAATGCGTTTTAAAGCTTGCAAGGTGTACATCGGTAACGCTTGCGCGACATAAACTTGGCGTTTCAACTTCTAATACACCTTTACTTGCAAAAAAACCTCTAATTTTAGCTAATATGGCAGCCCGTTTTTTCAACGTGCTAATGTCAGCACTGGGTGCCCAAAATGGCTGTGGCATTGTATTTCTCTTAAATTTTATTCTGCTAAAAGAAAAAGCCCAGCACATAGCTGGGACTTTTTAATCATGCGCCCAGTAAAATTGGGCTACAGTGGATGTTATTTAACGCGGCTCACATATTCGCCAGTGCGTGTATCAACACGGATCACTTCTTCGATTTGCACGAACAATGGTACACGTACCACCGCACCTGTGCTCAATGTTGCAGGCTTTCCACCAGTGCCCGCAGTATCCCCTTTAAGGCCTGGATCAGTTTCTGTGATCTCAAGCTCTACAAAGTTAGGCGGCGTCACCGCAATTGGGCTGCCGTTCCACAAAGTAATCGTACATACGTCGTTTTCAACTAACCACTTTACGTTTTCACCCACTGCTTTTTCATCTGCAGCGATTTGCTCGAACGTCTCATTATTCATGAAATGCCAAAACTCACCGTCGGTGTACAGATAAGCAAGATCGGTATCCATTACATCAGCACCCTCAACTGAGTCGCCTGACTTAAAGGTCTTTTCCAATACTTTACCTGAGATCAACTTACGGATCCTAA
The DNA here is from genome assembly GCF_054966645.1 of Pseudoalteromonas sp. SANK 73390. Lineage (NCBI taxonomy): Bacteria > Pseudomonadati > Pseudomonadota > Gammaproteobacteria > Alteromonadales > Pseudoalteromonadaceae > Pseudoalteromonas > Pseudoalteromonas sp. SANK 73390. The sequence continues at coordinate 49,626 of NZ_ARPN01000050.1, read as the reverse complement.
CACGGTTAAACGCTTGGCCTTTGCCCGGTTTTACCATTTCATTTTCTAAGATGGCACAAGGTTCGCCATCTAACATAATTTTTAAGCCGCCCTTGAACTCGTTGGTGCTATAATTCGCCATCGTATCCTCTAATCATTTTTTTCGAGTAATAAACCTGCTAATGATACAAACAAATGAAGTAAATTTGCATAGTAACTGGCAAAAAGAATTGGCAAATGTCGTAACTTGCCCTCAAACCTTACTCAATATGTTGGGTTTAGAGTCGCATTTTGACACAAAAGATGTCCAAGCGAGACGTTTATTTCCTCTTCGTGTACCACAAGCGTTTATAAAGAAAATGCGCTACGGCGATGCCAACGATCCATTACTGCTACAAGTGCTACCAGTTCACCAAGAATTTTTAACTAAAGCAGGCTTTAATAAAGACCCGTTGCAAGAACAACAAAGTACACAACCTGGAGTGTTGCACAAATACCGTTCGCGCATTTTAGTGATGTTAAAAACAGGTTGTGCTGTAAATTGCCGCTATTGTTTTCGTCGTCACTTCCCTTATCAAGACAATCAGATCAACAAGCTCGCTCTGCTTGATATAGTAGATTACGTAAAAAAACATCCGCAAATAAACGAAGTGATCTTAAGTGGTGGTGATCCATTAATGGCAAAAGATGATGCAATTACTTGGCTAATGGACCAACTTGAACCATTAATGCAACTAAAGCGTATCAGAGTTCATAGCCGTTTACCTGTTGTTATGCCCAGCCGTATTACCGATACTTTGTGCGAACGATTTGCTTACAGCCGCTTAAAAGTAATTTTGGTTAATCACATTAATCATGCTAATGAAATTGACGATATATTTATTAGCGCTATGCGCAAACTCAAACAAGCTAACGTTACCTTATTAAATCAAGCAGTGTTGCTTAAAAATATTAATGACTCATCACAAGCGCAAATTACTTTAAGTGAAGCATTATTTGACGCGGATATATTACCTTATTACTTACATTTGCTTGATAAAGTAGAAGGTGCAAGCCACTTTGATGTAGAGCAGGCGCAAGCACAAAAAATCATGGCTGATATGCTAGAAGCACTGCCTGGGTTTTTGGTACCCAAATTGGTCAGAGAAATCGGTGGCAAAACAAGTAAGACACCGATTGATTTACAGCTGGAATAACAATAACGATACGTTAAACGTATACGTTAATGTTATTACCTAAACTTGCTGTGGTTGATTGTGCAGGACTTTGCGCTGCTGCGCTGCTGCCTGCGGCTTCAATCAAAGCAAGTGCCGCTTTCCCTTCTGCTTGCTGCTGCTTTTTAGCTAAATTGGCACTATATACTTCGCCACTTTGCCCCGCACCAGACATGACAGGCAGGTTATTTCCGGAAATATTCATAAGCGTTACCTGACTTTTTAAATGAATCCGAGTAGACTATCGGCCGTTTCAACAATAACTTTAGGAAGAAAATGCAGGCCATTATTGAAAAATTAAATGAAAACCTAAAAGTTGTTTATCGTCAGTCACTTGATGCTGATAAAAAATTAGACGAATTACAGCAACAAGGACATGGAAAATTTACAGCGCTATTTACCGAAGAGGCTGGATTTTCTTTTGAAGCAAAACGCTTTAAGCCCTACGTATTAGATGTTGCTGGCGATGTTAAAGCATTGAGCGAGCAAGAAACTATAGATGAAGCAAAATTAAAAGCGACAGTACTGAAGCTACAAAGCTTATTACAGCTACTTGCAACATTTAAATAGCAACAACGCACCGAGCTAATTTAAGCTACTCGGTGCGCATTTAGCTATTTTAGATTTTAGCTGTGGCTAGCACATCTTTATCGAACCATTCATTAAGCAAACGCTTTTCGTAATATAACGCTTCGTTTCGGCCTACTTTTATTCTATCCATAAAACTCATATCTTTAAGCTCTCGCTCTTGCGTTTTCAGTACTTGTTCACCTTTTTCATTCACTAACCGATAGCGAATATTTAGGCGTGGAAAATAAATAGGTTTAACGATGCGAACATCGTTCATGCTAAAACGCACATCTCCAGCAAGGTCTATGTCATTAAAGGTCACATCAAGTTTATAGCCTTGTGGTAATTGCTCAGCTAACTTTGCAATGTGCCTTTCAAATTGCTTAGCTAGTCGTTTGTGATAAGCCCCTTTCACTTCATTTGATGGATACACATCTCGGTATTCATTAAAATCTTTAAAACTTACTTTGGCTTCACCAGCATACACACTACATGCTGCACATAAGCCCATTATCAATACAATAACGTTTTTCATATCTCGTCTCCTCATGCCGCTTTCACTTTGCACTCATACTGTAACGGAATGGTTATTCATTTGTCTGTCGCATTTACGCTCTTTAACACTCATTAGCAAATGATTACTTATACCACCTTTTCACTTTCATTATGAGCGCTTATTTTAAACAATAATGCATAAAGCACAGGCACGACCCCAAGTGTGAGTAGCGTTGAGAACAACAACCCACCCATGATACTCAGTGCCATAGGTTCCCACATTTCCCCCCCACCCAAATAGAGCGGTAATAAGCCCAACACGGTTGTGGCCGTGGTTAATAATATCGGCCGCATTCTGGCTTGAGCCGCCATTATAATGGCATTAATGGGCGCTTGTGGTGACGCGTCCAATTCAATTTTGATCCGTTCCAGCAAAACAATCGCATTATTGATAACAATACCAGCCAATGAAATCACACCTAATAATGTCATAAAGCCAAAAAATGATTGCCCGACTAATAGACCGACAACAACGCCAATAAATCCCAAAGGTATCGTCACCAGCACCAATAATGACTTACGTATTGAATTAAACTGTGCCACCAGCAGCAATACAATAATCAGAACTGCAATTGGCAGTTTTTCTGCGATTGATTCATTCGCTTTACCAGAGGATTCCGCTTCACCGCCTAACTCATAACTATATCCAAAGGGCCAATCTTTTTGTTGCTGTTCAAGCCACGGGGTGAGTGAAGCAAACCCCTCGCTCGCAGTGATACCGTCAATTTGCGCCCCAATAACCACTGATTTAACACGATCGCGGCGAAATATTTGCGCGCTTTCCCATACCACCTCTACGTCTGCAACTTGTTGCAATGGCACCGAATTACCAGAGGCTTGTGAATACACCGCCATCGCTTTTAGTTTGGCGATATCTTGCCTATCAGCAGCAACAGAGCGAAGAATTACCGGTATGGTATCTTCTTTTTCACGGTACTGCGTAAGCTCTAGTCCACTTAAACCCGTTTGCAATGAAGTGGCGATATCTTCACTTGAAACACCAGCCCGCCTTGCTCTTGCTTGATTAATGTTGATCTCAAGCTTTTTAATTGGCAAACCCCAATCATCACTAATTGATTTTAACCCCGGTGTTTGCCGCATTTGCTGCTTTATCTGCTCAGCGATTGCCATTAACTTTGCCTTATCCTCACCCAGAATACGTACTTCTACAGGGTTATTTATTGCCGCACCATTTTCAATCTTTCGTTGTTTAAGTAATAAATCCGGGTGGCGAGTAAGTGCATAACCTTCAATTTTAGTCATCATGTCATCAATTAAGGTATATGACGTTACCGACACTATCATCAAGGCATAGTTCGCACTGCTTGGTTCTGGGTTGTGGCTAAGCAAAAAACGCGGTCCTCCATTGCCTATGTAACTCACCCATTGCGTTACCCCCTCAGAACGTTGCTCATTGACTAACAATTGGCTGTGCAGGTATTGTTCAAAATCTTTAACTAAGTGCTCAGTGCTTTCTAAACGCGTTCCCACTGGCAGCTCTAATTCAACCTTAAAGTAAGTTCTATCTGAAGGCGGGAAAAATAACTTTGGCACCAGCTGTAATGCTTGAATTGCTATAAAGAACATCAATATGCACGCCCCTACAGTGAGCCATCGATAACGCAGCAAACACCCTAAAATTGCACGATAGTTTCTATAAATTGGGCCACTAAATGCCTGCTGTTGGGTTGTATTTACTTTTACAAAATAAACACAAAGCATGGGGATCATCGTTAAAGCCAATATCCAAGAGCACAATAAGGTAATCGTTACTACTTTAAACAGTGATGCGGTATATTCACCTGTCGATGATTCTGCCAAGAAAATGGGCAAAAATGCCGCCCCTGTTGTTAGCGATGATACCAACAGAGGCACTTTCAATTCTTGAGCCGAATCCACTGCAGCATCAACCGCGCGCCTACCTTGCTCCATTTGCACCATGATATTTTCTGACATCACAATGCCATTATCCACCAGCATACCCAATGCAATGATCAGGGCAGCAAGGGAAATTTGATCAATGCTAATATCAAAAAATGACATCACCAAAATACCAAACACCATACTCATTGGAATTAAACTGGCAACTACAAGCCCAGTGCGTAACCCCAAAGTAAATAACATTACCACTGTCACAACCAACACCGCTTGAACTAAATTAGAAACAAAATCATTGACCTTTTTTTCAACTTCCTGAGGTAAAAAGGATAATAGCTTAAACTCCACACCAATAGGGTAAACACTCTCTAGATGCTGGATAGTCTGCTTAACTTGCTTGCCAAGGTCTAGATTATTTCCTCCTGTTCGCATCGAAATACCAATGGTTAAACCCTGATGTGTACCGACTCGAACTTTCGCTTTTGCAGGTTCAATGTGGTCGCGATAAACCTTGGCAATATCGGATAACAATATAACTTGTTCACTGCCAGGCACATTAATAATGGTATTCGCTATTTCAGATACCGACTCGAAGTTACCACTGGGTTCTACCACTAAGGTTTCATCGCCAACATAAAGCGTGCCACCTGGGTTTACAATGTTACGTGCCGCCAATTGTTGTTGTAATATGCCTGCCGAAAGTTCTAATGCAGCTAAGCGACTATTCTCAAACTCAATAAACACCCGCTGTTCTTGAGTGCCGTAAATTTCTACTTTTGCCGCATCAGGTAAACGTAAAAAAGTATCGCGAACTTGCTCTGCAACCTCTTCCATTTCCCGATGACTATAGCCTTCAGCAGTCAAACCAATAACAATACCAAATACATCACCAAATTCATCATTAACAATAGGCGCTTGTGCTCCTTTGGGCAGTTCTGCTTCTATACTTTGTACTTTACGCCGCAAGTTATCCCAAATAGGACGCATATTTTTATAGCTTTCTTTAATATTAACACTCACGATCGACACACCGGTTTTAGATGTGCTACTTACAAAATCTAATTCTGGAATTTGTTGTACGACTTTCTCTATTTGGTCCGTCACTAACGCCTCAACCCGCGGTGGGCTGGCTCCGGGAAAGTATGTAACGACTTGAGCAGTGCGAATAATAAAGCCGGGGTCGTAATCTTTGGGCATTTTATTAAACGCCAGTATCCCAAATAGAAGCATGGCTAAAAGAACAACCCAAGCAGTGCGGTTATTCTCAAGAGCTAATCGAGTAATATTCACGCCTCGCCTCCCATAAATTTCACCAATTGACCATCACTTACTTTACTCATACCTGCCGATACAACATGTTCGCCAGCTGAAACCCCATTAATAATTTGAAAACCATACTGGGTCATTTCGCCTATCGTCACTGGTGTTTTGGTTACTTTTCCTTGATTATCGCCAACGGCTTCAACGGTCCAAACATAGTTACCTTGTTGATCTTTTAAAACTGTTTTTACAGGTAAATAGATAGCTTGTTTATCAACAGCAACTTGGCTTGAAAACACTTTGGCCGTCATACCCGGTAAAATGTTGTAGCCAGTAGGTGGCGTCATACTTAACGTCACTTCATAGGTATTGGTGACTTCATTAGCCTTAGTACTGACTTCTACAAACGTTAAAGGAAAGCGCTGGTCTTCAATGGCAGAAAACTCAGCATAAACTTGCTTTGGCACATCTTTTGAAACGTTAATCATCACGCTCTCAGGAACATTCACTTTCACATTAACCGTTTTAATATCCTGTAAAGTAGCGATTGCTTGCTTAGCTTGCACCTCTTCAAATTGTTCAATTTGGGTACGAGCTACTACACCACTAAAAGACGCATGTAACGTGGTATACTCCAAATTATTTTTCGCGGTAGCTAACTTATTTTTAGCACTGGCAAATTGCAGTTTAAGCTGATCATAATCGGCCTTTGAAATAGTGCCCGTTTTAAGTAACTTTTCTGCTCTGCCAAAATCTGCGTTGGCTTTATCAAACGATGCTTGAGCCTCTTCAAGTGACAATTTATAATCGGTATCGTTTAAAGTGGCTATCACATCACCTTTTTTTACTTCTTGCCCCTGCTTTACCAGTAACTTACTCACTTCACCTGAGACTTTAAATGATAATTGAGCTGTATTTGCCGCATCCACAACACCCGGGAACTCTTGTACAGGCCCTGCATGAAACAAGCTCACCGTTATGGTTCGCACCGGCCGTAACTGAGGCGCTTGCTCCTTGCCTTGCTCATTGGGACTACATGCGCTCAGTAATATACCGCTCAATAAAAATAATAAAAGATGACGAACAATGACCATAATAAGCTCCTGAAAATGCACTCTAAAATGAAGTTTTTTAAAACAAAAGTAGTTTTGTCTGATAATAATAGTCGAGATATGCACAATACCCATTACATGATGTCGCTGCGTGGTAACATCAGTAGCCCACCAATCTAGAAAATAGAATAAATTATTGATATATAAAATTAAAACTAGAAGCTACAATTCTTTTAGGTATGGGTTTTGTGCAAATCAAAGGCTTTTAATACACCAAATGAGTAATGTCGCATAATGGGTTATGTGAGTTGCAAATGACAAAAGCCACACACTAGCCTGCATCGCCTATGAAAAATGATATAAAAAAGCGATAGTCGGTATCTGCTGACTACCGCTTGAATATTGCTATATACCTTCAACCATTAAACGTGTGTCAGGTAAGGAAGATAAATAGGGTACCGCCAAGTCAGGACGCTCGACTCGACTAATTGCATTAAGGGCTGCAGCAATCGCGCCTTCTTGCCAACCTGGTAGTGAAGAGAGTTGGTCGCCAACCACAAAAAAGTTAGGCACTGTTTGTGTGCTCTGTGAGGTATGAATAGGGCTTCCTTGCGACAAAGCATTAAAGTGCACTACGGCATTACCAGCATGTTGATCAACCGCATGCCACTGCGCCCAACCTCCTTTAATATAAGGCATGTTTTGCCATGCAATAGCAACTCCAAGCTCTAATCCTTCGCCAAATTTGCTACCAAACAATTTAGCCCCATCTCGCGCTTTATTTAATCGCTCATCAACTGGTAACTTACCCCACTCGTATGCAACCTTGGAGAAGTTATAAGCGCCTGTTAACACCCCTTTTTGGTCATGATAAGCACAAGATGGATACCAAATTTGTACGATATCGTCATCAGTCCACGATATACCACCAAAAATAGGCACAACGCCAACTTCAGAGTCTGGCACTGTTAGTACTTTCTCTTGGCACTGCGCTGTATTACGTACTTCTACTTGACTACCTTGCCATAAATAACGATCTGCTTGCCAACCCACTTTAGTGGTACAAGCAAGGAATTTATCGGTATGTATCCCTTTATCATCAAAAAATTGTGAATTATAAACCGCCTGTAATGCCTGCTTAAATGGCTTATCTAAACCTATATTGGAGTTCACATCCTGTAAGGACTCATCAAGAATTTCTTTTAAGAACGGTATAGCCATATTTACAAAGCAATAGTCTGCATAATAAACATCTAGCTCGGTCGTACCTATTTTAATTACAGAGATTTTAAACTGCTGTTTGCCATCATTCCATTCAATACACTTAACGGGACTGTTTAAATGTATGGTGCCCCCAAGAGATGCTACTTGATGTGCAAAAGCATGCTGGACCTGATCCATACCACCTACAGGCTGGAACAGCGTTGCTTGCCATAAAAAGTCAACAGGTTGATAAAAACGAGTTTTATCCCAAAATTGTGAGTCAAGTAAGCTATTAAAGCTTAGTGGCTCTGCAGTTATACCTGCTTGCACACCCGGTAACTCGGTATAGCCTGCACGAGACTTACTGTTTTCTAAACCCGACTGCCCAGCGGTTGCCACATACTTTCCATCTTCACTGAGCTCACCAAAGCTTATCATTAACTCTTGTAGCTGCTGTGCTCGCATTGCCACATCACATTCTGCTACTTGGCATTGTGTGCTGCGAACTAACTGCTCTGCATTGTCATAGACAAGTTGCGATAGACAACCACGGGTATTATGATCTAAACGACGATACACCAAAGGCAAGCCATTAAAACTGTCTTTCATTTGTACCAGATTCGACTCGCTATTCATCACATACACTTCGACATCAACACCAAACTGCTTGAGATAAGATAGCAAACGCTTGTGACTTGATGGAATACGTCCGGGTCCGGCATTAAGGTATGGCTGGCTATCACCTAAAGGTTGTTGAAAGCGCACAACTTGGGTTTGCCCTGCTTTAGAATTAAATAGTTGACTGTCTTGATCTTCAGTAAGCGTATCTCCTGTGCGCAAGCTTAAACAACGTCCGCCAGTGCGGTTTTGCGCCTCTAATATGGTTACTTCCATACCTGTTTTTTGCTCAAGCAGTTCATAAGCAGTGGTGAGGCCAGATACCCCAGCGCCAATAATAACCGCTTTTTTTCCAGAAAACTTTCCTGCTGTAAGCTTAACGGCCCCCGGTGTAACTTTTAGCTGCTGATTTGTTGCGCTATCTAATGCAGCATGTGCCTTTGCTTTTGGGTGCTGCTGTAAAAACTTAGCACGTGATTGATGGTTATCCATGATTGTCTTCCTCCTAGGAATAAGCTGAATAGTCCGTCTCTAATCGCCTGTGTTGCGAGTGCATCTAAAAATAGTCGAAGATATTAAAAATGCTAATTACGTAGACTTACACTCAAAATAGGAGGAGTTAAAAAGAGTTTAGCCACAAGCGCGCATGATCACTAAACTCAAGATATGGCTTAATTATTTTAATGTTTGGGTAATATGACCCATGCCATTATGTGCTGATAGATGTGCATAAGCCCCATTAAATAAAGTGAGATTAGGCGGCAGATGACCTATATCCACATCATAAATCACTGGAATATCAAGTTTGCTTATCACATCTAACAACACCTGCTCTGAGGTTATTTCTTTGTCTGCATGACCAATTACCGCATTACGACCAATTAACAAGCCATTGATTTGCTCAAAAACCCCTTTGAATTTTAAACTCAATAACGCACGTTTAAATGCAGTGGGAGAAAGCTCTGCGTTCTCAAAATATAAAATAATGCCCTCTGGTGCAAAACGCTGTTTCAAAGTCGTTAAATCAAAGTAAGGCGTGCCTAACAAATATTGTAAAGTATCAAAACAGCCGCCAATCAAACGGCCACTCATTTTAACTTCATCCTGTTCAGGTAGAGTTCTCCAACAGGTTTGTTCAGTCACATTCATTACCGTGTCAGGATTCTCTGCAAAAGACTCACCGTTGGTTTGATAATATTTAGAAGATACTTGAGTCAAACTATAACCGCGCTCTGCTCTAACTAAGTGCAGTAACGTTTGAGCTGTCAGAGGCTCTGATTCATCTGGATGTAGCTGCATCAAATTGCTACAGTGGGCACTTGACCAACCTAACTTGCTCATTAACGCCACCGCAAGCGTACTAACATCAGAAAAACCAAATAACCATTTTGGTTTTGCTAACTTTAACCGTTCAAAGTCAAGCAATGGCAACACCTCCATAGCAAGCTCCCCTCCCCAAGGTGGTGCAATTGCAGCAATACGGTCATCACATAAGAATGCCATTAGCTCTTGCGCTCGTTGCTCTTTAGATGCACTGACATGGTCTACATTGCACCTTAAGCATCGCCCTTCAATCACCTCAAAGCCCTGTGCGCGCAAGCTCATAATTACACGCTCTAATCTAGGATGAAACACCTCAGGTACACCTGAAGAAAACGCAGTAACCGCAATTTTACTGCCCAGTTTTAAAGCTTTTGGATAACCAACCTGACTCATGCCACTTCTCTAATTTTCTATCGATTTAGCTACTTCCAATATTCAATAATTTTTGCCACTTTGTTATGTTTAAACTCAAACACAGTCAAATGCTTTTCTATCTGCCCCTCATATACTTGCTCTCGTTCAACAGATACCGCATCGTGACCCACTATCATATTTGTTATTTTGTACCTAGGAGAGGTGTTTTGGTACCTCCCAGCTTTAAGGAATTTAACATAATTATTATATAGATGTTCCTTGGTATAAGTGCCGCCATATACTTCATGGATGTACTCAAAGTTATCAGTGAAATGCGCAAATAGGGCGTCAACATCAGCCACTTTTGAATCTTTCATTAAAATAACATTTTGTAATTCGTTAATCACTTGAACCTGTTGTTCAAGCTGTTTAGCATTGAGAGATTCAACTTCGTTTGCCTGCACCACAACTGTAAACAGTATTAAAAAGCCAAAATATAACCATTTCATAAATCATTCCTTCTTATTATTGTTAAAGGTACACTAACCAAACTATTAAGCTTTCGCAATATATCAGCACCAATAAAGCTGCTTATTTTACGTACGACACAAAAATCACGTTCAGTTCTGTTTTTGGCTAGTACAAAAACTCGGGTCATTTATAATCCAGTTAATACGCAATATTGAGCAACGTATGATAAAACCAGCTACATTTCCAACAGCAATGGCTATTTGCAACATGTGAAGTCAAGTTTTAGCACAGAACATATAGTTTCTTTACGCTGCACTCTAACTTTTCAATTATTGAGTTAATTTTAATGTATACAGATTATATAGAATCCCCTTTAGGGCTTGTAGAATTTAAGGCATCAGATAAAGGTATTACGCAACTTATTTTTTGTGGCACACAATCGATAAAAACAGCAAACAACCCCATAACGGATCTGTGTAAGCAGCAACTCATAGAGTATTTCTCAGGTAAGCGAAAGCAATTTGATGTACCTCTTGACCCCAAAGGGACTGACTTTCAAAAATTAGTGTGGAAACACCTATCACACATTCCTTTTGGTAAAACGCTTTCTTATCTTGATATAGCTAAATTGGTAAATAGACCCAAAGGCTCACAAGCAGTAGGTGGCGCCAATGGAAGAAACCCGATTAGCATTATCGTTCCATGTCACCGAGTGGTTGGTAGTAATGGCGCTTTAACCGGATATGCTGGGGGAATTGAAAGAAAGCTCTGGTTGCTAGCCCATGAGGGAATTGCAATAAAGCACTCAAAAGAAGTTGATGCGCTTGATTTAAATAATGTCATTAATACCAGACAGGCTAAAACACAGTTTTTAAAATAAGAACGCGTTCATAAGAAAGCGATTACTACCACTGAGAGTTATGCCTTAATATTTCTGTAATCGATTTTGCTATTTCCCACCGTGGGGCGTTACTTGAATTAGTAAGCAGTATTAATGCATTTTTGCAAGCTGGGTAAGTCAGAACTAGCGATTTATATCCCCTAATGCTTCCTGGATGTCGAGCGATATTACCATTCTCACTTTTATATACTTGCCATCCCAACGCCATGTATATTTCACCCCAAGTAGTTTTCACTTGTGGTTCTAACATTTTTTGATATGTTTGCTCTTTTAAAATAGATGTGTCATGGGTAAGTGTTAACTTTAGCCACTGACTTAAATCACGCACATTTGAAATTAACCCTTCACTTGGGTTGAATGATATATCGTAAGGTCGTTGATCAACTTTACTAATTAACTTCCCTTTGTATGTCGGCCTCGTTTGAGAAAAATATGAGTTGACACCATCGAAATAGTTACTTTTTTCCATGGATGCAGGCTTCAAAATATTGTCGTATATGAACTTTTCATATTTCTGTCCCGAAACTTCACTTATAACGGCGCCCAAAATATTAAAATTAGTATCACTATATTCAAATTTCTTATCTTCGATATTCTTTGATGCAGAGTTATTCACAAGGCTAAGGTAAGAATATACAGATCTTTTTTCTTCAAAGCTCACTGGTCTGATTACGTCATTCAACCCAGAAGTATGTGTAAGTAATTGCTTAATCGTGATATTACTATTTCTGAACGTTCGCAAAGATTGTTCTACTTTGTCATTAAGATCTAATTTATCATTTTGAACAAGTTGCATTATTGCTTGAGCGGTAAATAGCTTAGAAATTGAAGCTATCCGAAATAACGACTCACTAGTTGTTGGCTTAGTCTTCATTTCATCCAGAAAGCCAAAACCTTTAATGTAAGTTACCTCACCTGAGCTAATTACAGCAACAGCCATAGATGGGATACTATTTTGTGTTCGAATTTTTTCTAAGGTAGCAGTTAACTCTTCTTGAGTATTCGCTTTACCTGCAATTACATTAGAAGAAATAGTTAAGAGCATTATTATAATTAACTTATACACCAGACTGCCTTGTGAAATTTAACACCGTATTAGTAGGGCTGAGTGCTGTGGCTAGAATAAGCGACGAAGGAACAAAACCAACAGTGCCTTTTCCTTATCTAACCTTGTTAGCACTAAACATTTAAAATAAGTCCAAGCCCGGTATAGCCGCTTTTTCAGGTTTCATGCAATGGTACAAATATATTGCAAGTCCAGCGTCTCCAGTCCATAAAGTATATCGGCCTTGCCCGTAATGCAAGCGTGCTTTCTGGCACTGCTCAATAGAGTGCATTGCAAATTTTCTTGCTCTGTCAAGCCATACCAACTTCCCCGTTTTTTGGTATAAATACAAAAAAGCGCAGCCATTACCAGACGTTCCATGGCAGATATTAGAACCTTTTTAGGAGAGGCCCTGCTTGCCAAACTAGCTCTCCCGTTTCGTCTAACAACTTATCAAGTAATTTAGATTCAGGTGAATCAATCACCGGTGTTCTTGACATTGCTGTAACAACACCTGCTGCTCCGTGACACCATTGAACAAGTAATTTATCAATATCTGGTTTAGTACACGTTGCTTCGAAGCACCAAAAAGCGTTTATGGCCGATTTAAAGCCTGTTCATCGTGCTGCAACCAAAGAGGCTGCTGAAGTTGCGTTAGACGAGCTAGAGGATAAATGGGGAAAGTTATACCCCATCGTTATCGATTCTTGGCGTCGTAAATGGGCGAACCTATCAATTTACTTCAAGTACCCTGATTACGTACGCAAGGCAATTTATACTACCAACGCAATTGAAGCCGTACACCGCCAGTTTAGAAAACTCACCAAAACTAAAGGTGCTTTCCCTAACGAAAATAGCTTGATGAAATTATTGTATGCGGGCATATTGAATGCTTCGAAGAAATGGACAATGCTAATCCACAGTTGGAACCTGACATTGTCACAATTAGCCATCCACTTCGAAGGTAGGTTAGATGGCGTGCTAGATATTTAGCAACTTAGGCTGACACAGAATTCTGAACGCCCTCGGAAAATCAGCTACCTTGCTTTCTGCTGAGCCGTAATTACCATTTCTCTTTATTGTCACTGTGGATCTTTTTGAAATAGGCACGATAGTGCTCTTTTACCGCATGGGCACCGACAGTTCGACGCTGTTGAGATTCTTCTTCTTTTAATAATTTAAGATAATTGTCAAAATGAGCTTCGCTTATCAAATCATCAGCGATGGCCGCTTGAACTGCACACCCAGGTTCGTTGCTATGCGTACAATCACTATATTTACATTGCGCAATTAGCTCAACAATTGAACTAAATGTGCGTTCAATGCCTTGCTCCGCATTATACAGTTGCAGTTCACGCATTCCAGGAGTATCTATTACTGCTACATCCCCATCAGTGAAAAACAGTTGTCGATGCGTTGTAGTATGCTTACCATGAACGTCACTTTCCCTAACTTCTTTAGTGGCTTGATGCATATGAAATAAGGCATTAATCAAAGTAGACTTACCAACACCTGATGAACCAACTAACGCGATACTTGAACCTTCATAAAGATACTCTTGCAGCACATCTAAGCTATCTAGCTGATTTACACTCAACGCGTGCACATTTGGCACATCAAGATGCTTTATCTGCGATGTAAATTGCTCAATATCATCACACAAATCCAATTTAGTCAGAACTACAACGCAAGTGATATCAAATTCATGTGCCAATGAAATGTAGCGCTCTAAACGTTTGACATTAAATTCCTCGTTTGCACTGGTTACAATCCATAAATAATCTAAATTGGCAGCAATTACTTGAGGTAAGCCATTCGAAATACGGCGAACTCTGTTTTTAGGTGTGAATATTTTTGTAATACGGTAATGTTCATTTGCAAGTTCAGCTAATACCCAATCACCAACAGCAAGATGCTGACTTATTGGTTGATATTCAGAGCCACAGATGATTGATTGTTCACCAGCCAATCCTCTACCAACAATTCGACTACGATGAATTTCGGTGATACGAAATACCAAATTACAGATATTCTCATCACATATTTCATCATAACTTAACTGCTGAAAAAAAAGATTAGACCAACCAAGCTTATTTAATTCAGAATACGACATTCCTTTCGTCCTACATTTACTTTTCTTTTTACATTCGTCAAAAATTGACACCTAAGGCACTACCCTTGCCATGTCGCTTGTCAAAAAAAACACATTGAATGATGCCTTTTGGCGCCAAAATTAACATAAAACTATACTTAACCCAATAAAAGTGCATATTTTCCTCAGCTTTGATCACCCAATGACATTAACTTTGATCACTTATTCTCATTAAGCTTTGATCACAAAAATCAGGAACTTCTCAACCCGTCAAAAAAGATACCCAACGCCTTGTACCCCTCTAAAATGACGAAGCTTTAGCAAATTTCAGACACAAAAAAAACCCTAACATCAAACTGTTAGGGTTTTTCTAAAAAGTGATTTGGGCCGATTTTTACTACATCATGCCGCCCATATAGAGCTTAAGCGATTGTTTCTATTGAACTATTAACATGGGAGAAAGTAGTGATACCCCACTTTATACCCCTAGGGTGAAATAAAGGCTAAATTTATTTATTTTTCAAATGCTTATTGGTTTTAACAGAAAATTTTAAGTGATTACCCCTTAAGACCTTTAAAAAACCGCTATTTTACAAGGCTAGTAGGAAAATCGCTTGGTGTTAACAATATAATTTGTTGCAGTTTATATCTTATCTTACAGCCTGTAAGAATGAGCATATATTTTACCATACACGTAGCTATGGACGAACAACAGCCGTTGGTAAAACCACTCAAACTTGCACAAAAGCAGATCTCATTTGTATGAAAATAAATTTATCTCATTCACTGATTACTTTATGGGGATAAAATATGGAAGATTATCGATTAGTCTTGGGCTTTTTATCCAAGTTATCACTTGTCGTTATTGGTACAGGTTTTTTCGAGTACTTAAACCAAAGAAGAGCTAGAAAAGATGCACTCAGACTTAAAACTATTGAATTTATTGATGAGACAAGTGCCACTTTAAACAAACCTCTTTCAATGCTTTATGGTCTATCACAAGAGCAAGGAAACATCGTTTAAATAATGAACTTTATGAAGCTATAAGTGATATTTTTTTAAAGCGACTCAGTGTCAAAATAAAAAATAGTGCCTTTTTAAATAACGAAAGCTTTTACACCTTTTACTTTGACATTGGAGTTGAATATAAATTCATCATTAATATGTTAAAAAATAAAGACGCTTTATCAAAAAGTGTATTAAAAGATAAATTGGTATCGCGGCGCTATGCTTTTGTGAACAAATACAATATTGGCGTATACGAGAACCATGAGACCTCAAATGATTTTATAACTGAATTTATATCTTACATAAATGTTTTATGGGACTGTACGGCTTTTAAGCTTTCAGAAACTACTCTAAAAGCAGTGAAGTAAAACCATTAATTATCAACATCATCAAATGTTGAACGCTCAGTGTTATGAATTGATACTGAGTGATGCTCTCGTTAAAATATATCATTGGGTTTGTAACACCCCACTTTATACCCCTTGGATGAAATAAAGGATAAATTTATTTATTTTTTCATGTGACTAACAACAAAACACCAAATTTTATCGCTAATTTAAGTTGCTAAAATTCATGATAACACTAGGTCAATCACTTCACCGTACTATTTATTATCGTCAAAACCGACAATAAAAAATTCCGCACCTGACGAACGAATCGCATTTTCAGCACTGATAAGCAAAACATCAAGCTGAGTTTTGATCTTACTTCCATTATTGGCAGTATAAACACTTTTTTGAGTATGTGGCTGTATTACAATAACCCTTGTTTTTATGTATTTACTGTCTTTCAATGTTTCCAATTTATGAAAAAAATCTTCAGCTTTACCTGTTTTCCCATTAAGCCAACAACCTTTATGACTAGCAGCGTCATGGCGAGTTTTTAAATCTTCAAGTAAAGTCTTTCGAGCAGTATAACGTAAGTTTTTAACGGCTTGATTCAAAACGACATCGTGGGCTCCAACTGAAATTTTTCTCGAAGATTTTTCACTTTTAGAAGCTTTAACATGTATTAATGAGATCAGATGTAAAGAACCATGTTGAACATAGTGAATAAAATCAGCTTTTTCACCTGCCCCATCATCACAATATAACCAACCTTTGGGCTTTTCAGTAGTATTGAAATCATCAGCATTTAACCAATTACCACTCCAACATTTCTCAACCCAACAAAACAAGGACTTTTCTTTCCCAATACTTCTTAAGTCTGGTTTTTTTGGGTCAGCTCCTGGTTTCTCTTTAGTAATATCAAATTCTTCAAAACCAGCCCAAAGGAATTTATTATACTCAACATCTTGGTAGCCAGTTCGATACACCATGCCATTTACAACCGCATGTCCCGATTCAAACCAGCATTTAACTAATTCTGGATAACTAAACACACGTTTATATTGATCAAAATATTTCTTAACAAAGACATTTTCACTTTTTATGTGAAAACTAACTTTATAATCATCAACTTTCAATTCAACACATAAGTTCCCTACTTGTTTACCAGCATAGAAAATATCAAGTGCAATATCACTATCAGAAAAAGTGGGGACTAGTTCCACATGAAAGTCATATTGCAATTTATTTAAGAGATCTTTACGATGTTGTCCATCTTCTTCTGGCAAGAAGTCATAATCAACTAAGGAAAAATCATAAGGATTAGCTAAGTCGTCTGGTGATGGAATAGGGTATGACAATATTCCAATCGGATTGTCAGATTTGTTAGTATTACTAGATAATATATCTAAGATCTTAACAACCCGATTCTCAAAGGTTTCCCAATCTTTACATGGACCACGCCAAATCGAAGATTTAAAAGGATTAATTCCAATAGAGCTTTTTGTATTTTTACCCCATACTTCTGTTCTCACCGCTGACATCATATAAGATTGGTCAATTAAGGGATCTAATGTATCGGCTACACTTTTACCTCCCAATACTTTTGAATCAGCTTTAAAGTTATCTCTGCCATGAATCCCTGACAGCCAAAGCATTTTTATTTCATCTTCATTAATAAAATTACCATTGAGTTTACTGATAGGAACTGGAAATAAATTAGTTAATGGCTTTTTTCCGAAATAATCTCGAATGGTATCTTTTTTTCCTTTCTCAGAAAAATAAAAAGCTAAACTTCCTCGAACATCAAAACTTACAAACACATGATTTTCGACATCTTTGATATCGATGTCTTTCGCCCAGCTGGGTGACTTAACTATTGCATATGGTGTTATTTTAACTATGCCTAGCTCTCCAATAGCTTCTTCTATAATTGAGCCAACACTAATTTCACCTGAACATTCATCTTGAAGTATTTTGACTATCTCTTCATGAATTGTGCACGGTTTTGCATTATCAGACTTAACACCTAACAAAATAGATAAATAAGGAGCCACATTATTTTTGCTGACTTCCATGAAGCTATTATCCATATCACCTAGCTATAAGCATAGAATCACATAAGTTATCAAAATAGTAATTTGAAAATTCTAAAACGTCCTATTTATGTAACCTTTTGGGGTAAATTGAAATTATTCAAATCTAAACAGTAAGATATGAGCTTAGCTCAAATTCTACAGGGGGAAAGTTCCCAAGCATCTAAAGGTAAATTTATTTATTTTTTTCAGTTATCTATATCAATAGAGCGCCAATCTAGGCTTCTGCTACCAATTAGTATTTGCGAAGGTATCTGCTTTCCTTAAAGTAAGAAGTTAAAAGAAGCTAACGCAAAACTTTGCCGCGCTTTTTTTATGCTCAAAAAACAACACATGGGCGTTAAATCGATCCCCCACTTTATACCCCAAAAATGATCACGCTTTAGCAAATTTCAGACACAAAAAAACCCTAATATCAATGCGTTAGGGTTTTTCTAAAAAGCGATTTGGGCCGATTTTTTACTACATCATGCCACACATATAGAGCTTAACACTATGTTTTAATTAGGGTATTAACATGGGAAAAAGCAGTGATCCCCCACTTTATACCCCTCGGATGAAATAAATGGTAAATTTATTTATTTTTCATGCAGTTATCTATATTAAAAGAACGCCAGCCTACGCTTATGCTGCTGAGCGATATTCGAGAAGGGAGCTCCTCTGCTCTCTAATACTGTAAAATTCTCTATCTGCCAATCTTCGTTATTTTGTATGGTCTGTACATGACTTGGAGACTTGAAACCGCAAAGTGGTTCTGATTACACTTTTAACTGTTAAAATAACAAGTCAATTGTTAATAAATATTGTATTGAATTGGCGAGTACATTACTATATCTATGCAGCAGCGATGAACTTAGCTTTACTCTTGCCAATAATGTCCAGACAAAAAATCGCTTATTGCTGTATGAAAACGCGGGCCATATTTTTTAATAATGTTGTAAACAAATTGCAAGAGCTTTCTGCACTGCTTTTCTTGCAGCTGTAGCAATAATCAACATTGTTACTTGGTGCGAAGTTCTGCTTTATAAGTACAATTTTATTACTAACGCCCCAATTAAGCTATACGTGCGAGACAACGCAGTAGTCATTTTGCATTTGTTGTACATAGGTGCTCTGGTTAAGTACGTATTGAAAGCCGAGTTCAGAGAAGGATGTTTAACCAATGAGAAAGAAATTACTCCCTGAAAAATTGCTGTCAAAAGTAGTTGCTGACGTCGGTAGTAAGTCACAATCCCCACCTCTTCCGATCTTGGCCTACTTAGCCCCGAAGATAACAAAATAAACTCAACAGCCATAGCTACCCATTCCTGTGTTCCGAAACTTGTCCAAACTTATTCGGATTAGTTTTGGGGATTTTAGTCTGATGACTCTATTTAACTTTTCTGCTTTCATTACAAATAGGACTTTAAATGAATATTTTTGATAACGATGAAGATATAATAAAAACTGATGTGCTTAAAGCCAGAGGGAACACTCTTGTTTTTTACAATACAATATATCAGATATCTAACATTTCTGAAGTTAAAACAATAAACCTATCAACTGAGAAAAACATGCCAGTATTCTACTGGGCTATTCTTGCGGCTGGACTTGTGTTATTAGTTCCTCAGCAGGTAATTACATCTCTGCTTGGTTTTGCCGCAATTGGGCTGTTTGCTTACTTGGTTTATAACTACTTTAAAAACAGAGTAGATGAAAAATATGGGTTATATATTTCCTTGAACTCAGGAAGAAGTACAGTTATATCTTCAAAGGATCTTGAGTTTGTTCAAAAAGTTGTAATAACACTCATTAATATTATGAATAAACAGAATGCATATGTGAATTTCGACTTTTCCAGCAGAACAATTAACGAAGTTAGCGCCTCTGATGGCTCAGTTATTGTAAATGGTAAGGTTAATGGCGATATTGCGACTAATGTTTGATGACTATGAAAAAAGAAAAGATACGTGCAGATAATGGAAGTGTGGTAGTAACCGGTGAAGTTAAAGGGAATATTACCACTAATTCAAGCAGAAAGAACTCTAAGAAACCTGTTGAGGAACCTAAGGAAAGCAAGACTCCAATTAAAGCTGCCATCATAACAGCTATTGCTGCCATTATTTCAGGTACAGTAATTGCTTTGAGTAATTTTCTTGATTAACTAAATTAATTTTCACTCATGCCAAAGCTCTTGGTTATCTAATCAACAACCCAGAAATTACTAATAATCAGGTAATTTCTGGGTTGTCTAAGGGTAATCCGCCCTTTTTTAACTGCATCAAAAAGTAGACCATTATTTGCCTTATGAGGTCGCTCATTATTATAAAACCACAACCCTTGAGTTGCATAATCTTGGACTTCTTCAATGCTGTCAAATAAATGCTTTTAACCCAGATCAAAATACATTCACCGCACCAAATCAGAGCCGCCACTAGCAAGCACATGGTGTTAGTAATAAAACTAATGTGGTAAGCCACTCTAATTCATTATAAGAAAGTAACGTAAAAACAAATTTACAGCGCAATTTTTACGCTCTAAAAACAACACATGGGCGTTTAATCGATACCCCACTTTATACCCCTAAAATAACGAAGCTTTAGCAAATTTCAGGCACAAAAAAACCCTAACATTAAGATGCTAGGGTTTTTTCTAAAGCGTGTAGTGCTTAGGAAGTGATGTTTATCACATCATGCCGCCCATGCCGCCCATTCCACCCATGCCGCCCATATCAGGAGCCGCTGGTGCATCTTCTTTAGGTAGTTCAGCAACCATTGCTTCAGTGGTGATCATAAGACCGGCTACTGATGCTGCATACTGAAGTGCAGAGCGTGTTACTTTAGTTGGGTCAAGGATACCCATCTCAATCATGTCGTTGTATTCGCCGCTTGCCGCGTTGTAACCATAGTTACCTTCGCCTGCTTTAACGTTGTTCACAACCACTGATGCTTCATCACCTGCATTGGTAACGATTTGACGAAGCGGTGCTTCCATCGCACGAAGTGCCACTTTAATACCGTGGTTTTGGTCTTCGTTATCACCTAGTAACTCAACTAGCTTGTTAGCTACGCGTACTAGAGCAACACCGCCACCAGGTACTACACCTTCTTCAACCGCTGCGCGAGTTGCATGTAGTGCATCTTCAACGCGGTCTTTTTTCTCTTTCATTTCTACTTCAGTTGCTGCGCCAACTTTAATTACTGCAACACCGCCAGCTAGTTTAGCCATACGCTCTTGAAGTTTTTCTTTGTCGTAGTCTGAAGTTGCTTCTTCGATTTGTGCTTTGATTTGTGCAACACGCCCGTCAATGCCTTCTTGCTCACCAGCACCATCGATGATAGTTGTGTCGTCTTTAGTGATCACAACGCGCTTAGCAGTACCTAAGTCTTCGATTGTTGACTTCTCAAGCTCAAGACCAATCTCTTCAGAGATAACTGTACCACCCGTTAGGATTGCGATGTCTTGTAGCATTGCTTTACGACGGTCGCCAAAACCTGGCGCTTTAACAGCTGCTACTTTCACGATACCGCGCATGTTGTTCACAACAAGTGTTGCCAGCGCTTCGCCTTCAAGGTCTTCAGCGATAATAAGTAGTGGTTTGCTTGTTTTAGCAACAGCTTCTAATGTTGGTAATAACTCACGAATATTAGAGATTTTTTTATCTACTAATAAAATGTGTGGGTTATCTAGCTCAACAGCGCCTTTTTCTGCGTTGTTGATAAAATAAGGAGATAAGTAACCACGGTCAAACTGCATACCTTCAACAACGTCTAGTTCGTTTTCTAACGACTGACCTTCTTCAACGGTAATTACGCCAGACTCACGGCCTACTTTTTCCATTGCGTTTGCAATGATGTCACCAATTTCTAAATCAGTGTTTGCAGAAATAGTACCTACTTGAGCAATTGCTTTTGTATCAGCACACGGTACTGACAACGCTTTTAGTTCAGCTACTGCTGCAATAACCGCTTTATCGATGCCGCGTTTAAGGTCCATTGGGTTCATGCCCGCTGCAACTGCTTTTAAGCCTTCGTTTACGATTGACTGTGCAAGTACGGTCGCAGTTGTTGTGCCATCACCCGCTGTATCATTTGCTTTAGATGCAACTTCTTTTACCATTTGTGCACCCATGTTCTCGAACTTGTCTTCAAGTTCAATTTCTTTCGCAACAGATACACCATCTTTGGTAATAACTGGCGCGCCAAATGATTTGTCTAAAACAACGTTACGGCCTTTAGGACCTAATGTTACACGTACTGCGTTTGCTAAAATATTTACGCCCGCTAGCATTTTAGTGCGAGCATCGTTTGCAAAGATTACTTCTTTTGCTGCCATGATTTTAATTCCTATTAAATTTGGTAAATTCGAAAAGTGAAAAGTAGGATTAGCCTACAATGCCTAAAATATTGTCTTCACGCATGATCAGGTATTCTTGACCTTCGATCTTTTCAGTTTTTTCAACATAAGAGCCGAATAGCACGGTATCACCGGCTTTTACTTCTAATGCTCTTACTTCACCGTTGTCTAGCACGCGGCCATTACCTACAGCAATAACTTCACCACGAGTTGACTTCTCTGCCGCTGAGCCAGTTAATACAATACCGCCAGCAGACTTTGTTTCTTCTTCAAGACGCTTGATGATTACGCGATCATGTAAAGGACGAATGTTCATGTGTTGTTTTCTCCTAACAGTTTCTGAACAATTACAGAAAAATTCTTTTAAATTCAGTTGCCATCATTTATGGGGGTGGCTGTTTTAAAACCCAAGTAAAAAATTGAAAATTTTTTAATCTTTTCTTTGGTATTCACCCTCTATCGTATTAGATGACTGCTCTTTACTTTTAAGGTCTCTATGCTCTGCATGCTCAAATGACTGTGATGTACTACTATGATGAGTAAAAGTATTATGTGATTGATTCATACTGGTTTGCATTTTAACCGTTACTTGCTTCATCAATGTTTTTGCCAATCGAGTGCGAATAACGGGAGTCAATAACATAAAGCCCAACACATCAGTCATGATCCCAGGTGTCATGAGCAATACACCTGCAATGATCACACATAGGCCAGTAAACAATTCAGCCGCGGGCATTTGCCCTTGTGACATTTGACCTTGTACGTTGCTGTAGGCACTGAGCCCTTGCTGCTTCACTAGTTTTGCACCAAAAATAGCGGTTAATATCACTAAAGCAATTGTCGCAACACCACCAATAACATCACTTACTTGAATAAGCAGCGCAATTTCAATAATGGGCACCACAATAAACAGTACAAATAGAATACGAAACATACTTTCTCCTAAATCAATGAAACTTAAATATGGGTTACTCGGTCTCATTTCAAGCACAAACGAGAAGATAAGCTACAGGGCTGCTATTTTGCTTTCATCTATAGACACTTGGGATAGGTATTAGTTTAAGCTACTATGACTAAAGTTTATTCTTTGTAAAGGAACAGCGCATGGCTCCCCAGTACAAACTGATCATGACCACCTGCGAAAATCAACAAGATGCAAATCAGCTTGCCAATCAACTCGTGGTGTTAAAGCTCGCTGCTTGCGTCAACATTCTACCTGCCGTTGAGTCGGTTTACATGTGGCAAGGTGAAGTTGTGCAACACACCGAAACTAAACTGTTTATAAAAACCAAATCAGAAAAACTAAGTAAAGTGATCAACACCATCAAAGAACTTCATAGTTATGAAGTACCAGAAATTCAGGTACTCGATGTAACAGGTGGTAACTTAGCTTATTTTAACTGGATGGATGAGGTACTAAATTAATGCGCACCCTGTTGTTTATTTTTTCACTTATTTGGCTGTTCCCTGCTCACGCAAATAACGACATTCTTGAGAGCCTAATAACCCCCAAACAAAGTACATTTTTAAGTGTTAACGAAGCATTTAAGTTTGATTTTGACCAGCAAGGTAATATTCTTTTTACCGGCTGGGAGATTGAACCTGGCTATTATTTATATAAGAAAAAAATAGAGATCATTGCCAAAGGGGCTGATATTACAGTACCTGAATATGCCAAAGGAGAAGAAATAGAAGATGAATTTTTTGGCAAAACAGAAGTCTATTTTAACTCTTTCTCGGTTGTGTCAAAACTGAGTAATATCAGTAATGACGCTATCGTAAAAATACGTTACCAAGGCTGTGCTGAAGCTGGTTTATGTTATCCACCTGAGGTCATAGAAATACCTTTGTCTCCTCTGGCTATGGTTAATACCACCGATAATGAAAGTAACAATCAACAAACTTCAAATGAACAACTAAAAAGTAATACCAATGATGGTGAACCATTATCTTTTACTGAACGACTGGCAAATCAGAGCTTACTGACCAATTTAGCTATCTTTTTTATGGTTGGTGTAGGCTTAGCTTTTACGCCCTGTGTTTTCCCTATGTTCCCAATATTATCTAGCCTGATAGCAGGCCAACAAGGCCTCTCAACAAAGAAAGCGTTTAGTTTATCATTTGTATATATCCAAGGTATGGCACTCACGTATGCTTTATTAGGGTTAGTTGTTGCCGCGCTTGGTGGACAAGTGCAAGGATATATACAACACCCTGCTGTACTTATTAGTTTTAGCTTATTATTTGTTTTACTCGCCATGGCCATGTTTGGCTGGTATGAAATTAAGCTGCCTAATGGTTTAATGAATAAGCTAACCTCCATTAGTAACCAGCAAAAAGGGGGGAACTATTTGGGCGTGTTTGCCATGGGCATACTGTCTGGTTTAATCGCTTCTCCTTGCACCACTGCACCGCTTTCGGCTGCTTTATTATATGTTGCACAAAGTGGCGACTACTTTATTGGTGGCATCACGCTTTACGCACTCAGTTTAGGAATGGGATTACCACTGCTATTACTTGGCACATCAGGCGGTAAATTACTGCCTAAAGCTGGTGCTTGGATGGAGCAAGTGAAAATACTGTTTGGTTTTGTAATGTTGGTGGTGCCACTAATATTACTTGAACGCATTCTTGATTTTGACATTATTCTTTGGCTGGGTAGTGGCCTAATGCTCGCAACTGCGCTGTACTTGCATCATTGGCAAAGCCAGCAGCACACGGGCGTGTTTAAAACACTATTATGGGGTGTTGCTTCATTGTTATTAGTAACGTCACTTTTGGTTAGTAAACAACTTATTTGGCCTACTAAAACGATAAAAGTGACACAACAAGCTAACAGTGAGAAAAAGTTTCAATTAGTCGAAGACTTAAGTGCGCTAAGGCAAGCTATTGACCACGCAAATGATAATGGCCAAATCGCCATTGTAGACCTATACGCAGATTGGTGTGTAGCTTGTAAAAAGTTTGAAAAATACACGTTTTTTGCGCCTGAGGTACAAACACAATTTCAACACTTTGCTTTATTAAAGCTAGATTTAACGCAAAATGATGAGAAAAGTATCGAAATCATGCAAGAGTTTAATGTTTTTGGTTTACCTACCATGTTGTTCTTTGATTCTCAGGGAAATGAGCTATCAGAGTTACGAGTTACTGGCTTTATGGGTCCACAACCCTTCTCTGCTCACCTAAAGAAAGTACGTAATCACGTAGAATAATCCCGAATATGTGGACGCTGGCTAATTGAGAGCAGCGTCCACCATCTGATTAGACCAGTATTTTGCTGCTATTTACTTCGATATATCTATAATACACAGCGAAAGTGAGAAAAATTTGCTATTTAAGTTTAAAGCGCTTAATTTAGATACTATCTTTTATCAAACGCTTAGTTTATTTAGATTTTGGGGGTTTTCACAGATTATGACCGCAAAGTTACAGATTTTAGTCTTAAATGGCCCAAACCTTAATATGCTTGGCCGTCGTGAGCCTCAAACCTATGGCACACTAACGCTTAATGAGCTGATAGCAACTTTAGATAAGCAGGCCCAGCAGCTTGGTGTCTCACTCTCACATTTACAAAGTAATAGTGAAGCAGAGCTTATAAATAAGATTCATGATGCATGGCAGCAGATTGACGCCATCATCATCAATCCCGCAGCCTTTACACACACAAGTATTGCGCTGCGTGATGCACTATTAAGTGTAAATATACCTTTTTATGAAGTGCATATTAGTAATGTTTATGCACGAGAACCCTTTCGCCACAAGTCATATTTTTCTGACATAGCGCAAGGGGTTATATGTGGCTTAGGCGCAATAGGCTACCAAGCAGCTCTTATGGCTGCAGTAAGCAAGTTGCACAACAAAAATAACGCAAATTAACTAACAGGCGGGTCATTATGGATATTCGCAAGATTAAAAAACTTATCGAATTAGTAGAAGAATCAGGTATTGCTGAACTAGAAATTACCGAAGGTGAAGAGTCAGTACGTATTAATCGTTATAGCAACGCACCTGTTATAGCACAGCCACAACAATTTGCAGCACCTGCACCTTTAGCTGCACCGGCAGCCGCCCCAGCAGCTGCTGCTACTGATGCAACACCTGCGGCTCCTGCTGCACCAACAGGCCACCAAGTGCTATCGCCTATGGTTGGTACTTTCTATGCTGCTGCTTCTCCAGAGGCACCTAATTATGTTGAAGTTGGCTCAAAAGTAAATGTAGGCGATACGCTATGTATCGTTGAAGCAATGAAAATGATGAACCAGATTGAAGCAGATAAAGCAGGTGTGGTTAAAGCAATTCTTGTTCAAAATGGTGACCCTATTGAGTTCGACCAACCAATATTCATCATCGAATAATTACGCAATAAGAAGGCAAACGCTATGTTAGATAAAGTAGTCATTGCGAACCGAGGTGAAATAGCACTTCGCGTATTGCGTGCCTGCAAGGAGCTTGGGATCAAAACAGTGGCTGTGCACTCAACCGCTGACCGCGATCTTAAACATGTACTTCTTGCGGACGAAACCATTTGTATCGGAAAACCCGCTGCGTCTGAAAGTTACCTAGATATTCCGCGTATTATTGCTGCGGCTGAAGTAACTGATGCAGTCGCCATTCATCCAGGTTACGGGTTCTTATCAGAAAACGCTGACTTTGCTGATCAAGTTGAGCAAAGTGGCTTTGTATTCATAGGCCCAAGAGGCGATACCATTCGCTTAATGGGTGACAAAGTATCAGCTATCGAAGCAATGCGTAAAGCAGGCGTACCTTGTGTACCAGGCTCTGATGGCCCACTGACCGAAGACAACGACCGCAACGTACAAATTGCCAAGCGCATTGGTTACCCTGTGATTATTAAAGCGGCGGGCGGCGGTGGCGGTCGTGGTATGCGCGTGGTACGTAGCGAGGCAGAACTAGTAGATTCAATTGCATTAACGCAACAAGAAGCGAAGCAGTTCTTTGGGAATGGCATGGTCTATATGGAGAAATTCCTTGAAAACCCACGTCATATCGAAGTACAAGTATTAGCTGACGGTCAAGGCAATGCCATTCACTTAGGTGAGCGTGATTGCTCTATGCAACGTCGCCACCAGAAGGTCGTTGAAGAAGCTCCTGCACCCGGAATTACTGCGGAAATGCGTAAGTTCATTGGCGACCGTTGTACTCGAGCGTGTATCGAAATTAATTACCGTGGCGCTGGTACTTTTGAATTCTTATATGAAAACGGCGAATTCTACTTTATTGAAATGAATACCCGTATTCAGGTTGAACATCCCGTAACCGAAATGGTTACTGGTGTCGATTTAATAAAAGAACAGCTTAAGATTGCTGCTGGTCAGCCTTTGTCTATCACACAAGGTGACGTGGTGATCCGTGGTCATGCAATTGAATGCCGCATTAATGCTGAAGACCCAGAGAGCTTTATCCCATCTCCAGGTAAAATTACGCGCTTTCACCCTGCAGGCGGCTTAGGCATTCGTTGGGACAGTCATATTTATGCTGATTATACTGTTCCTCCGCATTACGACTCTATGATTGGTAAACTGATCACCTATGGTGAAAACCGTGACGTTGCTATTGCACGCGCACGTAATGCATTAAACGAGCTCGTTATTGATGGCATTAAAACTAACACGCCTCTGCATAAGAAAATTCTTGCAGATGAAAATTTCCAAAATGGTGGAACAAACATCCATTATCTTGAGAAAAAGTTAGGTTTATAAACATCTATGCTTAAAAAGCCGACAATTGTCGGCTTTTTTGTCTGTATAAAATATAGATACAGCCTAAGTTGCTCTAAATTTAATCATTTGATTTATAGATAGTTAAATTTATAGCATTTACTAGTGACAAAGCATTTAAAAGTTTTTATACTGCACCCCGCTTACTTAATGTTAGTAAGCCTTTAACCTACATTCTACGTAGGTACTGTATGGCCCCTTAGCTCAGTTGGTTAGAGCACACGACTCATAATCGTTAGGTCCCCAGTTCGAGTCTGGGAGGGGCCACCACTTTTACAAGCTTTCCAAGTAAATACCTGCTAACAGAAATTACCCTGTGCTACCTCTGTGCTACTTTTAGTATAGCGGAAAACATCTCTATATGTTGGATATGATTAATCCCTTACCTTTACTGAGCTTCACTTCTCATCAGAAAAGCTTGTTGCTATATGATTGAACATTGTTTTGCTTGATAGTGGTCAACATTCAGGTAAATCATTTCTCCACATCAAGTAAATGCTATAATATTCATCGTTCTAGGCAATAGGAAGCGAATGATGGATACTAACGAATACTACTTTCTAAAGAGCTTTTTAAAACCCAAAAGCTTATCGAAAGTGTTGAGTATGAGAGATTGGACTAGTTACTTAAGCCGTGATGCAAAGCTTGCTTTAAATAAATTTGAAAAAGAGGGGGTTCTACAGTCAGCTAGTACACAGGATGTTGTCACAGCGACTCACTCTGCTCCAGAGTTAAAAAAGATTTCTCAAAACCTTAACCTACCAACCTCTGGTACAAAATCTGTTTTAGTTCGTAGGATTTTGGAAGTAGCACCAAACTATTTTAATGGTAATTCATTAGAACATGATTTTTTGGTTTGTTCGTCTGAGGGGGCGAAACTGGTTGAAGTTAAAGGAAAAACCATCAAAAACGAGATGGTTGCTGCAGTTAAACTATCAGTAAATGAAGCTCTAAATAGAAACTTTAAATGTGCTTTTGAGCCAGTCAGGAAATATCAACTGAGTTTACCATTTCCATCAGGCTTAGGAGTTGACTGGTCTAATTTTGGTGGTTCAAGAGAAATTTTTATAATCAATAATATTCTTGATGATTGGCCACTCATACTTTCTGAGATACAGCCTGATTTAAAACCTCTAGTGCGCCAAGGAGCAATTTGTATGTTTCTTTGGGGACTAAAGGTGGGTGATGAATTAAGAAAGAAATTAGCTAGCAATGGAACTCACTTGGACTCTGGTGGCGTATGTCGCATGATGTTATTCTTTGCACAAAACAAGTTTCGTATATTTGATGCTAAATTAAAGTCTCAAGAACTTGGTATGCCGTATATTATGAAAACTATACGGTTCGAAGGGGATTTTTGCTCTGCGTGCAAAAAGCATAGAGCTGGGGATTATAGTCTAAGCGAAGTGCCGGAAATTCCGTTAGCTGACTGTCGGTGTAAAGGTGGTTGTACCATATCACTATCTGAGGCTCTTGATATTAACAAAATCACTACAACGTGAAAGACCTCGAAGAGGAGTTAATGCTTATAGTAATTTTATATTCGAGAAAAACTTTAAGCTCATCAAAAACTTAATAGCTTTTAACTCTAATTTACAGCAACGGAAATAGTGGGTTACCTTAAATAAACCTCAGTAATTTTAGCCCTGAAGTGACCTAGCTCTTGCGATACAGTTTCGAGAGCAATAGTTCTCGATAAATCCAAGCTTCTTAGCTCAACCATTCTCTCTTGTGCGTAACTATGCCTAAGGCCATGACCACCATTACCACTTCTAGAGCGTTCAATAATATGTGGTACTCTATAAAAGTCACAGGCTTCAGAAAAAGCTTTAACGGAGTGAATCCAGTCCCCTTTATCGAAATCAGCAGCAAGAATGTGAGTCGTGTTGTCATCTAGAAGTGGATAAATCCCAATCGTTTGATTGCCTTTAAGGTGATCAAATACCGCCTGACCATCATAATACTTAAAGTTTTGGTTCGCGCATTCTGTGCAACTAATCCGTAGTTTATTACAGATTTTAGGTTTCCATTCATTCCAACACGCTGGCGAATAACCACTTCACCCATTTTGCGATTCCCAACGAAAAGGGTAAACATCATTGCGACCTTTAAAATTAGAAATGAATAACTCGACTTTAGCTTCAGGAGAGACGTGTTGGTTAAAGTGTTTGGCTAGCTCTACCTCTTGTTGTGCAAGAATACTATAACGTTCATTTAACAATGACTCTTTTTCTTCAGCGAGTTGCTGAAGCCGATTATCAATTTCTAAGAGCCTATCTGATAACGAACTAGACACATTTATTACTCAAAAGCAGCTTTAAGGTTTTCTGCCCTTAGTATTCGCATAACATCAACACAGTCACTAGAGACTAGGTAGTAAATAGCATGTTTGCCATACACACTACGTCTGTATCCCTTACGGATATGATCGACAGCCTGATAATGCAACGGGTTTTCAGCAATGCTTTGAAACTGAATAATTAGCCCATCAACATATGATTTAGCCTGAGCCAAACCAAAGTTATCGATACCATATCCAAATAGCTGCTCGAAGTCCTGATCAGCAGCTGTACTTAATCTATAATACTTTGCCATTAGTTTGTTTTCGAGCAATCACCGCATTAACAATATCTTCAGGAGAACGTGAGCTAAAACCACTTTGCTCTGCTTTAATAAGTTCTTGTCTAATAACTTCAACTTCGCTGGCACGAACTTGCTCTTTTCGGATCAAATCTCGTAATAATTCGCTGTCACTAGCATAATTGCCAGTAGCTAGCTGTGCTTGCATCCATTGCTCTTGCTGAGCAGTCACTGTGATACTTTTCTTTACCATTGCCATAATTTACCTCCAATGCAAGAAACTTCATAAGGATTTAATCCTACTTTATACTACCACAATAAAGTTTAGTCCAGAACTGGTAAGAATCAATCTGAGTTACACCATACAATTCATAGGTGGTAACAAAATCGGTAAGTTGGAGGTTGTGACCATAGTAAATACCGCAATATTAAAGGGATTATAAGCTTGCCAATAGGTCTCATAATCGTTAGGTCCCCAGTTCGAGTCTGGGAGGGGCCACCATTTTTTAAAAATACCACCATTTAATATTCAAAAAGATAAGTAAAAACTTACCCATTAAATTACAAAGTCGTATTTATAGTCTAAGTTAGCATGCTCTCCCCAAGTTAAAATCGATACCCTACATGAATACCAACTAAAGTTTTGGTATGAACTTCGTCTAGACTGGCGAACATGCTGGCTCTATCTTCGCGTCTAGCACCTATGCTACCTCCCCAAACCCAGCCTGAAGCACTCACACCTTGTGAATAATAATTATAGGTGAATGCTGCAAACCCCTTTTCGCTTGTGATAACTTCGCTACCAACGGCTATGCCAATTGCATGTTTATTGTCATCACTAAATACAAATTGATACCCCAGAGCAGCACCAATCAATCCAAGTGATGCGTACACAGCATGCTCGCCTTGAACTAGTGAATATTTTGCACCCAACACACCACCATACTGATAGCCGGCCCCGATGTCGACTTGAGCCAACGCAGGATTAACTGATGCAACGCTTAAAAGTATCAAAGCTGCCGCCTTTAACGATGAATTTAACATTTTATATTTAATCCTTTAAGTTACTCAATTTGTGACTACAATAGAAACAAATTGTGATACAAAAAATACCCATCTACACCCAGAAAGTCAACTACGCCCTATCATTTGCATGTTAAGCAACCAGACCAAGCCACTTGTCTAATAATTTATTTAGGCGAATTGCAACACTAAACAAGTTATCTGGAAAATTTAGCAACGCTTATATCGTCCAACATATAAAAACTGACTTTTATCGCCAAATGATAACCTTCACCCGTCGATACAATTACAATACGACTGATTATTTTTTCAAGTGAGAAATTTATATGAACAAAGTGATATTTTTTGCAGTAATTGCATTTGTGGTTGCTGCTATTTACTTAAATAATAACTTTAACTACATACAACATGGTGATGCCAAATTTGTATATGATGAATCCAGCATTGACAACGCTCTAGCACAACAGATACATCAATACCTACTCAATAACAATGCTTATAAAGATAAAACAGGAGAAATTTTTCTGCTTAAAAAAACGCCATCTGATACATGGATTATCAAATATCCGGTATATCAGGGAGGTGACATTGCACCCAAGTTGCTAAAAGAAATAGAAACATTGAGTCAAGGACTAAAAGAGCAAGTGTTGAATAACGAAACACTTGAAGTTCACATCACCAATGTGGGTTACCAAAGTGTACAATTTTTTAAAATTTAGTCCAATTAGGTTATGCGCTACCACCATAAAGTCGATTTAGAGTGAACAATTTGCACTCATACTCGTATTGATGAGTAAATCAAACTAATCGGAGGTCTCGTGGCAAACAGCGTAGATAATAAAAGTGGAAAGAAAATCCCCAGTAACAGACTCCACCGTGTTGGTGTATTTGGCTCCATTGTGACTAGAGTAGCTACCAATATGGCTTCTGAAGGCGCAAAACAATTACTATCAGGAAAGCGACCTTCCGCAAGGCAACTATTGTTGACGCCAAAGAACATGACCAATGTAACAGAGCAACTAGCACAACTTCGCGGTGCCGCAATGAAAGTTGGCCAGCTGCTAAGTATGGATGCCGATGATGCATTACCCAAAGAACTCACAGACATACTAGCCAAATTGCGCTCAGATGCCACCCCTATGCCAGCAAAACAACTTGCTGCTGTATTAGAAAAGGAATGGGGTCAAGATTGGCATCATCATTTCATTTCATTTAACTTCAAGCCTCTCGCCGCAGCTTCTATCGGACAAGTTCACTTCGCGCGCGATGACGATGCCTCTGAACTTGCTATAAAGGTGCAATATCCTGGCATTAGAAAAAGCATAAGCAGTGATGTTGATAACGTAGTGACATTACTTCGCATAACTGGATTGGTTCCCAAAGAAGTTGATTACAAAAACATATTAGAAGAAGCAAAAAAACAATTACATGATGAAGCCAACTATGAATTAGAAGCAGAGATGGCCAATGCCTTTTATAAGTACTTACAGCATGATAAAAGGTTCATCGTGCCTAAAATATACAAAGCGCTCACTACGCCTTCCATTTTAACTATGAGTTTTGAGCAAGGTGAGTCAGTTGAAACACTGCAGGATTTACCTCAGGTACAAAGAGATCAATTAATCACAAACTTGTTTGAATTATTATTTAAAGAAGTGTTTGAATTTCAACTAGTACAAACTGATCCAAACTTTGCTAACTATTTATACCAAAGAGGTAGTAAGAAGCTGGTTTTGTTGGATTTTGGTGCAACACGTCATTACAACAGCAATATCAGCCAAGGCTACCAAAAATTGCTGAGCGGCGCCATGAACAAAAATAAAGAAGATATGGGGCTGGCCATGGCGCAAATAGGTTTTTTCAGTGAGGATATTTTTCCTGATCACAAAGACGCGGTGATAAACCTGGTCATGACAGCTTGCGAACCACTGCAATGTGAAGGAAGCTACGACTTTGGTAATACTGACCTAGCTAAGCGTATTCATGATGCTGGTATGGCACTGAGCATGGAGCAAGGCTATTGGCATACTCCACCTGTAGATGCGCTATTTTTACATCGTAAAATTGGTGGGTTATTTCTATTAGCCGCACGCCTCAATGCCCATGTAAATGTTAGAGCTTTATTCATACCTTATCAGTGGCAACCACAGTTAGTTGATAAGCACACTGACTAGCTAAACTTTATTGATATTTATAAAAATGGCGAGGTGTTAGTTTTGCCTGCTGTGATTATTACATAGTCAGTACACACTACTTAATGCACTCATTAAAAACTGTAACCTATAAAGTTGTTAAGTACGCACACATTGTACGGTTAGGCTCAAACTTATTCTTTGCACAGCTAAGAAACGCAAATGCCATATCTTGGTAAAATTATATCAACCACGTTGAATCGGTGCTGTTTTGCCGCATCATGAAACAATTTCCAATCAGATGATAAAAAAGCTTGGCTAAATAAATAGTCATCTTCGTCACCATCACTTAGCACGGTTCCCAGTGCTTGATGTTTCCATGAGCCTAGCCCTTTGGCAATATATGCTAATTGATAAGCACCTAGACCAAATCGGTCACGGGCTATGGCTTCTAACCATAACTTTAAACGTAATTCTCCACCATTCATATCAAACTCACTAAAACACTGCGCTATAAGTGTTTTGATATGGCTACTAAGCCCAACGGGAGTATGCTGCAAATATGTTTGATAGATCTTACACAATTCATTCGCTGCTTCTAAAAAGTCTTTTGGATTGTTACGCTCAATTCGCTCGCCCAAACCATTCATGTAGCTCCAGTGCTGGTGAGGTAAATCTGGGTTAGATAATGCCTGCCCGTGACCCAAACTTGGAATTTCATCTTGCATCACATCCATAAAATAAGCCGACACTCTTTGCATCCAATCACTGTCTGGCTGGCCGTTATGATCTTTTATATTATCAACATTGTTTATTTGATGCTGTACCCCAGCAAAGCCTTGATGTCCGTATGTATCAATAAAAACATGTGACGTAATACCGAGTAAATGCAATGCATAAGGGCGATGACGATTGGCAATACACTCATCCACCATATCTTTTGCTACATAAGAGTTTGGCTTACATACGAGTTTACGAATAAAGCTGCCTGGTGGGTTGCTGCCTGCGGGTAGCCCATCATTGCCTGGTAAAAAATGAAAGGGGATCCAAACCTGCTGATTTTTAAGGCTCTGCAGGTTTCTATAATCAAGCATTTTATGGGCTGTGGTGATCCGTTTATAGGTGGCACCATTACTAAACTTAATGGTTCCCTGATTGGTTGCATCATCAACATACTGAGATGCATGCGCAATCATTTTTGCCTCAGAAGGGCTAAAGCCCGCCGCTCTAGCAACAACCCAAGTCATACCAAAATGTAAATCAATCTGCATAATTTTCCTTATCACAGCCCATCATGGCTAGCTTGTAATCATCAGCCATAACCCACTGTTTCTGTTATATCAATTGCCTGAAGTGTAAATATATTATCCATGTATTCCTATCAAGCACTAAGGGCATATAAAACCTGTACATACAACTCAAAATAGAGCGACTACTTTTCAATATTCTAGTCTAGACTTAAGTAATAAAAAGCGTTGGTCAAAATAGCCAACCTTTATCATCGTATCCGAGTCAGACATACTCAACTTGAGCGAACGAGCCTTATATTATGAAAGCGCTATATTCAATTAACATTAAGCTTTGGCTTAGTATTATGGCAACGTTGATATTTTTAACATGCTCTGCCTTTATCGCTAGCTATACCTACTATGCACAGTTAAATATCTTAATTAATAGCAGTCGCGCGTCTTTAAATCGTGAGTTACCCGCACTGGCTGTCGAGTTAGAGCAAGAAATAGCAAATAAGCATATTGAAAACGCCCAATTTGCCATCAAAACCAAAATGGCCAGTATATACTACCTGAATATTCTGGTTATTGACCATCAAGGCAATATTATGATTGCGCCCTCGGCTAACTTGGTCGGGCTACATTATCAAGCTCTCGGCTTGCCAATTTCTGACGAAATCACCATAAACATACACAAAACGAAACAAGCACTCATCAAATATAATGATACCCAGTATGCCTTTGACAGCTATTACCCATTGAGGTTTGAGGGCAATAACATCAGTTTGTTATATGCCAGATATACGCTGCAATCTGATGTACAAAACTTAATTGACTTAACACTTGGCAAGAGCTCACTTATTGCACTATCCCTCTTTTTCGTGCTGTTATTTGTCGCAACTTTTGTTTACTGGTTTATTCACAAGCCTATCAATCATCTAACTTTTGTAGGTAAGAAATTACAAGCACTTGAGCTTGACTGTCGTGCAAATATGCAAGGCACAGGAGAACTCAAGATGTTGGCTGATAGTTTTAATGCAATGGCCGATAGTCTACAAGAAAAAATAGCGTCTCAAAAAGCAGCTGAACAATATGCTCTATTAAAGCACAGCTTATTAGAAAGCATTTTTAAAGCGTTACCCGACGTCTTTATTCTCATTGATGATACTGGAGAAGTACTAGAGTTTCATAGCGGTAATACCAACGCATCTTTTATCGAAAAAACACACTTAGTGGGTAGTAATATCACTGAGTTGTTACCTAACTCTTCGTCCAAAAACTTTCAGCAAGCCATATCCGATACAAAAACCAGTAAACAGTTAATGTATATAGAATATCCTTTAGAAATCGACAACCAAGCCAAGTTTTTTGAAGCTAGATTATCTCCTATTCCTTTTACTGACAATATTGTCATTGTAGTTAGAGATATAACCCAAAGAAAACGCCAAGAGGAAATGATATTTCATCATGCTTTTTTTGATACCCTTACCAACCTTCCCAATCGATTTTTGGTCATCGAAAGATTAACACAGCAAATAAAAGAAGCTACCCGCAGCAAAGCGCACATTGCTGTGATGTTCATTGATTTAGACGACTTCAAAAAAGTAAATGATTCATTAGGTCACGAAACAGGAGATAAGTTACTGATTGCATCAGCCAAACGCTTACAAGGCACATTGCGATTAGAAGATACCGTTGCGCGATTAGGTGGTGATGAATTTGTTATTTTGCTTGGTAACTTGAATGACCCTCACGATGCTCAACCTATTGCGGCTAATATAGTAAGACAATTTCGGACACCACTTCGCATTGATCAGCGTGAATTTTGCATTTCCTTAAGTTTAGGCGTAGCACTATATCCACATGATGGTGATACACCCAGTGAGTTATTACGTAAAGCAGATTCCGCAATGTATAACTCCAAACAACAAGGTAGGAATACTTATTCCTTCTTTACCGAAAAAATGAGTCAAGATCTTACTCGACGACTATTACTCGAAGAGCACCTGCGTCATGCATTAAGGCTAGGTGAACTTGAAGTGTACTATCAGCCTCAATTTAATATTGAAACTAACGAATTAATTGGCGCAGAAGCGCTGCTTAGATGGCACAATAGCGCATTAGGTAGCGTCTCCCCTGAAGAGTTTATTCCGCTTGCAGAAAATAATGGAGAAATAGTCGAAATTGGCAAATTTGTTTTAAAAACAGCCATAGAGCAAGCTACTGAGTGGTTTAATAAGCTCGATAAGCCCTTTAAAATTGCAGTAAACCTGTCTCCACGTCAATTCAAAGACCGTAATCTAATTAGCGACATCAAACGCTATATTGCCCAAGTTGATATGCCCGCGTCATTATTGGAGCTAGAAATAACAGAGGGCGTATTATTGTCTGGAGAGGACAGTGTAAGAAAAGCACTAAAAAACCTACATCAATTAGGTTTAATCATTGCAATGGATGACTTTGGCACTGGTTACTCATCTCTTAACTATTTACGACAATATCCTTTTGATATTTTAAAAATAGATCAAAGTTTTATCAGTGATTTATCTAATAAAGCTGAGGCGAGTGAGCTAGTTAATTCAATCATTACCATGTCTCATAGCCTGGGCCTTAAAGTCATTGCTGAGGGCATAGAAACCCTCTCCCAACTTAAAATACTAGAACATTATAGGTGTGATATTGGCCAAGGCTTTTTATTAGGAAAACCCATGCCAAGCAAAGACTTTGAACATTGGGTAGGGTTAACTAACGTAAAATAGGTACACCTAGACGAGTATTTAGAGCTTTTTGATAATAACTGACTCACACTATAAGACTATTAAAAAGAATATGTTAGTATTTAGGGGCAAGAGTAAGGGTTAGAATAATGAATGTAGAATTATTGATCTCCAAAGCAAAACAAGTATGTAATAATCGCGGCGCAAGGTTTACTCCGATCCGCGAGAAAGTATTTCGCCTGCTCGCCAGTAAACAAGGCGGTGCGGGTGCTTATGACTTATTGGAAGAACTAAAAGTCACTGAGACAGCTGCAAAACCCGCGACCATATACAGAGCTTTAGATTTTCTAGCTGAACTCGGCTTTATTCATAAAATAGAAAGCACGAATTCATTTATGCTTTGCCAACATTTTGATCATATTCATCCCGTACAACTTTTGATTTGTGATGAATGTGGTAACGTTGAAGAGTTGCATTCTAGTATTATCTCTCATGAATTGAATAATTTAGCAGCAG
Source organism: Pseudoalteromonas sp. SANK 73390 (assembly GCF_054966645.1). NCBI lineage: Bacteria > Pseudomonadati > Pseudomonadota > Gammaproteobacteria > Alteromonadales > Pseudoalteromonadaceae > Pseudoalteromonas > Pseudoalteromonas sp. SANK 73390. Next base: position 11,408 of record NZ_ARPN01000050.1, on the reverse strand, counting down.
AGCAAGGTTTTATAGTCAGTGCGCAGACAATTGAAGCCCATGGCAAGTGTGAAAAGTGCAAAGACTAAGTGCATGTGTTCTAAAACCACACTACACTCAAATACTGCCTCTAAATAATATGTAATTAAGGAATTCATATGAAAGTAGAGTTTATCAACCCTTTTTTATCATCTTTAATTAATGTACTGGCCACCATGGCTCAAACAGAATTAACGCCAGGGAAACCAAAAATTAAAAAAGATGAAGTTGCTCAAGGTGATGTTTCTGGGCTTATAGGCATGGTTGGACCACAAACCAAAGGCTCTTTCTCAATAACCTTTGATGAGAGCTTGGCTTTAGCAATAATGGAAAGAATGTTAGGTGAGCGACCAGACACGATTAATGAAGAAGTCACCGATATGGTAGGGGAAATAACAAATATGGTCACCGGTGGCGCTAAAAATTTACTTGGTGAAAAAGGATATGAATTTGAAATGGCAACCCCCATTGTCGTTTCTGGTAAAAATCATACCATTACACACCAATGTGAAGGGGCTAAAATCATAATGCCATTTACTTCTGCTGATGGCAGCGCCAGCATAGAAGTCAGCTTCGATACCTTATAACCAAGGTTATTCGCCTTGTATGGTGACAATAACCGTTCGGTTTGAAGCGTGATCTCTATGCTCACATAAATAAATACCCTGCCATGTACCGAGTGCTAACCTACCATTAGTAATAGGGATGCTCTGGTTTACACCTATTAGCGTCGATTTAATATGTGCAGGCATGTCATCTGGGCCCTCATAAGTATGGATATAATAAGGTGCATTTTGTGGTGCAAGTACATTAAAGTGGTTTTCTAAGTCTTGCCTTACAGAAGGGTCCGCATTTTCGTTTATCGCCAAAGACGCAGAGGTATGCTGGATAAAAATATGCAATAAACCGATTTTAACCTGCCTAATCTCAGGCAGCTGCCTCGTAATTTCATCAGTGATTAAATGAAAGCCTCTATTACGAGCTTTGAGATTAACTGTTTTTTGTAACCACATATTATCCCACCTAAATTGATTAGATCATAAATCAATAACAAGTAATCTTACTGCTTTGCATATAGATACTCGTAACTGACACGTGGTGTTACATTGCATAGTAGCTCATACGGTATCGTATCAGCATGTGAAGCCACTTCTTCAACAGGCAAATTTGGCCCCCACATTTCTACTTCATCACCAATGTGTATATTGGCTTGATTATCACCAATATCAACTGTGATCATGTCCATAGAAACGCTGCCAACGATACCAAAACGTTGTCCTTTAATGATCACTGGTGTGCCATTTTTTGCATGACGTGGATAACCATCACCATAACCCATAGCAACAACAGCAAGTATCGTTTCTTTATTACTTTGCCATCTACCACCATAACCTACAGACTTATTGGCTGGTAAACGCCGAATTGCGATCACTCTAGTAATAAGCTTCATAACAGGCCTTAAACCATGGTTGTGGGCAATCTGATGCTGCATGGGTGATACCCCATAGAGCATCAGCCCAGGTCTAATCCAATCACCATGGCTTTTCGGCCAACCAATAATACCCGCTGAGTTAGCCAAACAAACTTGCTCTTGTTTGTTATCAACGAGCCTTGCAAAGGTGGCTATTTGCTCAGTAGTTTTGGTATTTTTTGTATCGTCAGCACAAGAGAAGTGAGTCATTAAATTAATCTGTTGCTTGACATTGTTTGAGTTTTTGAGTCGGTGATAGAATGCATCTAACTGCTGCGGTTCAACTCCTAAACGATGCATACCAGTATCGACTTTTAGCCATGTCGCTATAGGAGCATCTAATTTAGCTTGCTCCAACGCATATAACTGCTCTTCGTTGTGAATCACTGCTTGAAAGTTATTCGCCAATAAAATGGGAATATCACTGGCATTAAAAAAACCTTCTAACAATACAATTGGGTTGGTTATGCCGCCTGCGCGAAGCGCTAATGCTTCATCAATTCTTGCTACTGCGAAGGCATCTGCCTTTTGCAGATGCTGCGCAATCGTTACCAAGCCATGACCATAAGCATTGGCTTTCAATACCGCCATAACCTTAGCATTGGGTGCTATCTGCTTTATACAACACAAATTATGTGCTAATGCTGATAAATCAATCTCCGCCGCCGCTAACTTCATGTGCGACTCTCCTAATATTCGTCATCAACCGCAGGGCCTGCGTAGTTATCAAAACGTGAGTATTGACCTTGGAACGTTAACCTAACCTTACCAATAGGACCGTTACGCTGCTTACCAATGATGATCTCCGCCACACCTTTATCAGGGCTATCTTCGTTGTATACTTCATCACGATAGATAAACATAATTAAATCGGCATCTTGCTCGATAGAACCAGATTCACGTAAGTCAGAGTTTATAGGCCGTTTGTCAGCTCGTTGTTCAAGGGTACGGTTAAGCTGAGATAAGGCGATGACAGGACATTGTAGCTCTTTTGCCAGTGATTTAAGTGAGCGAGATATTTCTGCAATCTCAAGGGTACGGTTATCAGATAAACTAGGAACCCGCATTAACTGCAAATAATCGACCATTATCATACTGATCCCACCGTGATCCCTTGCAATACGCCGAGCACGAGATCGCACATCCGTAGGCGTCAGGCCTGATGCATCATCAATGTACATTTTACCTTTTTCCATCAACAACCCCATGGTTGAAGACAATCTTGCCCAGTCGTCATCATCTAATTGACCCGTTCGCACTTTAGTTTGGTTAATACGACCAAGCGATGCAAGCATCCTCATCATGATCTGTTCTGAAGGCATCTCCAATGAGTAGATTAATACAGGCTTATCTTCCGTCATAGCTGCGTGCTCTGCCAAGTTCATGGCAAACGTTGTTTTACCCATAGATGGACGTGCCGCAACAATAATTAAATCTGAAGGCTGCAGTCCAGCAGTCATCTGATCAAGATCTGAATAACCTGAACTTACACCCGTAACACCATCTTGCGGTGATTGGTAAAGCTCTTCAATTTTATCGACTGTTTTTTCTAAGATATTATGCAGGCTTTGTGGGCCTTCAGTGCTTTTTGTTCGCTGCTCTGCAATTTTAAATACTTTACTTTCGGCTAAATCGAGCAAGTCATGGCTATCTCGCCCTTCAGGGTTAAATCCAGCTTCAGCAATTTCATTGGCAACGGAAATCATCTCACGAACTACCGCTCGCTCGCGCACAATATTGGCATAGGCATCTATGTTCGCGGCACTTGGCGTATTTTTAGCAATCTCAGCTAAATACGCAAAACCACCCACATTTGCCAGTTGATTATTTTTTTCTAAATTTTCAGAGATGGTGATTAAGTCAATGGGGTTGCTTGTTTCTACTAACTTTTCCATTGCTTCAAATATAAGCTTGTGTGTACGCGTATAAAAATCATGCGAAACCACCAACTCTGCCACTCTATCAAACGCTTGATTATCAAGCATTAAGCCACCGAGTACAGACTGCTCTGCTTCAATGGAGTGAGGAGGAACTTTTAATGTATCGACTTGATGATCTGGTTTTGCCATAGCACTGCATAATTTAGAATTTAGGGAGCTATTTTATCTGCTTAAAGAATAAATATCACTAGTTGTGATAAGTATAATAACGGCGCTGATATATCAATACTCTAAAAGGTGCGCTATCAAGCAGTTACTTAATAGCGCATAGGAAGATCAGTTCTTTTTTAATTCGATATGGCCACTTACCGTGTCAATTTCTATATCAGCATCACCGCCATTTAATACAAACTCCAGCTCGCGCGATGGACCCCACTTTGACTTTTTCACTTCATGTTCACTCAACTCATTTATAACGTTACCGCCTGCATGCATATCAATATCAAAGCGTGCTGATACGTTCGCGGGAAGGTATAAACTTACATCACCACTGACTGTATCCATATTAATATTTGCATTCTTTTTAAGCTTCTTAATGCGCACATCGATTTCACCATTGACAGTATTTAAACGAAGTTCCGCAAGCTCACTTATACGCAAACCAACTTCTCCATTAACATTTTCCAAACGAACATCTTGAGCACTGGTATCACTTTCAATATCACCGTTTACGGCATCTATTTTTAATTTACCCGCTGAATTTCTATCGTTAATCTCTCCATTAACCGTTTCATAATGAATATTGCCATTGAGGTTCAATCCATCAATATCACCATTTATAGTCTGAAGTGATATTTTTCCTTTTAAATCAGAAGCTTTGATATTGCCTTTAACGGTTTTAATATATGTACCTGCGTGTAATTCATTGGCCTTTATATCTACACTAACTCCTTCAAAGTTCAACTCACTGCTTTTAGGCATATAGATTGTCAATATTGAGCCGTCACGAGCATTTTTCCAGCCACGATATTGCTTAGGCATCTGCACAATAAACTCAGTCACTGAACCATTAGTTTCAAGCTTATACCCTTTAGCCTTTTCATCCAGTGTACCCGATACTTTAAAACTATTTTCATCCCATGTTTTTATTGTGATTTCACCACGCTGATTTTCAACCACTACTTTTCCATTAACTGGAATAGTGATTTGTTCGTCTATCTTCTGTGTAGCAAATGCAAAAACGGGTAGTAATGCCAAACCTGCTAATAATGCTCTCATGTTATTCTCCTAAATTTGTTGCCAACGAGGTTCATGTACCTTGTTTATTAAGTCCAATTGTTGCTGATATACTTGTGCTAGCATTTTTAACAGTGCTGCATTTTCTGGGTCATTTTGTAGCGCAGATTTTACCGCTTGCTCAGCACTTTCAAGCTCTTTGAGCTGCACCTGCCAATCTGATGTTAGTGCAGGTTGCGCCTCATACTGCACCAACAAGCTTTGCTTTTGCTGCTCAAAAAAAGCGCTCATATCAACCATGGTATTTTGTTGAGGCTGCTTTATCACAACTTGCCAAGCTAGCAGTCCAGCCACCATACACGCTGCAACTCCGGTCAACTTTGGCCAATAACTTACTTGCTTAACATGATCATTGTGCGATACCAATGCCCGCTCAATACCTGGCCACAAGTCACGTTTTGGTGAGACCTCTTTGGTTTGTTCAAGTGATTCTTTTAAAAATTGCTCAAAACTTGGTTTATTCATTGTCATACCACTCCTGCAATAATTGACGAGCACGATGATATTGCGACTTGCTCGACCCTACAGCCATACCTAACATATTGGCAATTTCCTCATGGCGATAACCTTCTACTGCATGTAAAACAAAAACTAAACGCGCACGCTCTGGTAAGCGAACAATCAATTTATCTAAGCCGTTTAAGCCTTCGCACATGCTACTTGCTTGCTCATCCATACCACACCCTTCAATACTGACCACTTTTTGCAACCAATTTTTATGTTTGCGCAAATAACTGATGGCAATATTACTTGTGACACTATGCAACCAAGTTGAAAATTGTGATTGGCCTTGAAACTGAGATATTTTATGCCAAAGCTGTACAAATACTTCTTGAGTGACATCCTCAGCATACTCAGGTGATGCAAGCAACCTAAGGCACAGTCCATAAACACGCTTTTCATATTTTTTGTATAACTGTTCAAAAGCTCGCTGGCTGCCCTGCTGAACTTGCAAGACAAGTTCATCAATAGGTTTGGGTTTATGCACTTTATGTGATAATGCCTGATTGGCATCTATTAACATTGTTCTCTTCCCTTTCTCTTGGTCAAGCTAGCTTGATATAAATACCATTTGCTTTCAAGTTACTAAGTTAGACGGGAGTTGGGTAGGAAAAGGTTTAAACGAAGATAATTTTTTTACATGAAAATAAAAAAGCCCTTCATTTGAAAGGCCTTTTACTTTATTCGTTTTCTTCAGCTATGCGCTCAGGTAGTCGGTAATACCAGCGCTCAAATGTTAGCAAAGGAGCACTTGCCCCACCACCTCCACCATTACCAGAACCGCCGCCCAACTCAAGTGTTGTCACCGCCTCATCAAAATGAAAATCTGCATCACCAGCGCCATTAATATAAGAACCGACGATACTACCGAAGATTGCACCATTGCCTTTAACATCAACAGTAGCAAATGGTGCATAAATAACGGCATACATCTCACTGTTACCACTGACGGATACGGCATCGCCAGAATTATTAGAGTAAATACTAAATGTTGCGTGACCGCCGCTGGTTAAACCGTGTCTCTCTACAACAATGTCACCGCCGCCACCAAGGTCAAAATTACCGGTAACAAATAAGGTTAATGAGCTATCATCTTTTATCGTCATCGTGGAGCCGCCGCCAATGCTGAAGTCGCCATCCACTAAAAAAACCACATCTCCACCTTGAATAATTACGTTACCATTACTGGATAAAGAGAAGCTTTTCATGCCAAAAACAAACTCGTTGCCACTTTCATCTTGTACTACATCTTCATAGCGCTGTTCATTGATATCAAATATATAAACATCTCGCTGTGAAGCCAAAACTGTACCAACGTCTTTTAAGTTGCCACTATTACCTTGGCGTGTTTCATGATCAAGTCGCTTTGGGCTAAAGGTGTAATAATCATTGGCATTTATTGTATAATCAATAAAACCACTACTATCGCCAATTACAGTGGTCATTTTACTTGAAATACCCGCAGGGTCGCATTGTTCGGAATCAGCCTCATAGCTTTCTAAAGGCACTAACATTGGATCTACGTTAAAATGAGCAACTGAGTAATGCATACCATCTTGATAAAAGTCATTACCATCAGGGAATGTACCTGTTCCGCCATATTGAAGGTCAAAATCATCACCACTTAGATTAGCAATCGACGCTCCCCACTTCATGGTTACATCACCGGTAGCACGCACATAACCTGCTATTTCTCCACCTTTATGGATAAGATCACCCAGAGTTAATACATTACCATCAACACGTACGCCCCCCCCGGAAGAGATTTCTACGTTTCCATTTGCTTTTACATTACCTTTAATTGGAGAAGAACCCGTTAAATACACCCCACCTGCAGAGTTAACATCTCCTTTAATAATAGAGTGCCCTTGAAGGTATACGTCAGCATTACTACCCCCTGTGGTAATTAATGCATTGTCACTTTTAGTCTGCTCATAACTCCCTTGAGAGGAGTCATAACTATCAATCAAACCACTTCCTTTAAGCGTAACACCTGTACACCCAGCGATTAAACTATCGTTTACCGGGGATGTTTGCCCTGCGGTGAACTTATAATAAGCAGTGATCTTATCATTTGAGTCACCACTATATCGCTCACCCGAACTAGTAATAATGATAATGTCATCATTATCTGGGTGTATGCTCGCTGTCACATCATACTTTAAGTCGGTCGCAATCTGCCCCCCTCCCGTAATGGGGTCTTGTGCATTTACTAATTCATCTCTGGTTAGTAAGGGGTTTTCAACAAGCTTCGCTCTGAGTTGATCAGCCATCTCATAAATGCCTTTTTCAGATAAAAAACGAGCATTCATACTTTTTTGAAAATTACCTGATAAACGCTCTTGTACTAGCGTTTCTTTCATTGCACCAAACACCACGACGCCTGCCATGGTGCTTAACAACAAGACTTTGACGAGTGTAAAACCGCGTTGTGTATTCATCATTTACCTCACCATAATTAATTGAGTTGCAGCAATACTAATCACAATACCGCCTGCAAACTGTGTTGGAACGTCCTCTGGTATTACCGTAACATCCACTAGCAGCCCACTAGCGCTACTGCTAAAGGTAAGTGCTTGCACCCCTTTCAATAAGTTAGCACTGCCCAGACTATTACCTGAAGATCTGTCAATAATCTCACATGTAAGATAGTTATTACTTACAGTATAGACCTCATCAAACGCAATGGTAGGCACAGTGCCTTGACATGACGGACTGAATGAGTTTTGTTCAACCCTTATTGTTAAAGCATTGGCTGAAATCGTCGGTGCACGAATTGCCTGCTTAATGCTTCGAGACAAAATTTGTTGTGTATAACGTATAACCTCTTGTGCGTTTGCTAACGACTGAGCAGACAAAACAGTGCTTTTAATTGCCGTGTAAGACATCGCAATACCTATTAACAAGAACGAACCTATCGCCATTGCAACCATTAACTCTACTATTGAAAAACCTTTATTGTTCATGTAGGTAAACACGCTGGTGGTAATTGAACAAAAGTGGCGTTTATTTGTACTTGATTAGAGCCATCTTGTTGATTCGTTCCATCATCTGTTACACCTATGCGATCATCTTGCCATGTCACGGTAATGTCCATATCATTACTAAAATCATCAGGCATAACAACCTGAAACTTACTTTGCAAAACCTGAGGCGGCTGCAAAAAGCTTTGAAAATCTGCATCATTATAAAGTGCTGGGTTGTTATTTTGGATCACACAAAGTTGTGACCATACGCGCTCCATCGCATTTTGACCCAATATCAAAGACACCGTATAATCAAAACTATTAGTCGCATATTGCAAAGATTTCAGCTGAGTTGCTGCTAGCCCTAACAATGCGATACTGGCAACGAGCATAGAAACCAATACTTCGATTAAAGAAAAACCTTTAGTTTTTAACAATTCTCTGTCGCCTCATTTATCCAGCTTTGTCCACTTTGCAACACACAAAATCTATAGTCATTACTGGCGCTATCATTATCACTAATTAGAATATCAATTATTTGATTTAGTTCCCCTGTCGAACTGATCGTTCTATCCACATAGCTGATACTGATGGAGCTGTGAGTAACGGAAAATTGATTTAACGTCTGTAGTTGCCCGTTGCTATCTGTTGACCTGACTAGCCATGACGAACCGTTATCTACAAGCTGAACACTTTTTGCCTGCTTTACTGCTTCACTGCGAGAATATTTATAAAAAGCACTCATTAAATTAGCGGTATTCGTCAGCCTATCTTGTTTAATTTGTTGTACAAATGATGGCATAGCAATTATCGATAAAATACCAATAATTGACAACGCTACAAGCAACTCTATCAATGTAACGCCTCTTACTCGCTTACTACCAACAACCACTTGTTTGTGCCCCCTGCGTACCGGTATGATTGATCGTCACAGCACCACAAGGGTCACCCGCCTGAGATGAGCCAGTTTTGGGAGTAGCTGTGAGTAAAAACCTAGGGCTTGTAAAATCTGCACCATTTGCTGGTTTATCAAGATTTTGGTAAGTAAATGTATAAACCTCTAAAGTCGGTAAAGCAGCAAAAGATGTACTGTCTGGGTATCCGCCATTGCGCGAATATTGTCGCTCAAGAATAACGGCTGTTTTTAACAACTCTTGTTGCGCTTCAGATCGCCGACCATCGATGATCGCGTCTGTGTACGAGGGGTAAGCTAATACGCCAATAATCGCTACTATCGCGGTAGCAATCAGTAGCTCTAACAAAGAAAAACCTTGATTCTTTTTCATCTAACTCTCAAAAACATTTCCCAAAAAAAAGACAGCGCTGTCAAAAGCACTTTGATTTAAAAAGGATATTTGACTTAAACCTGATTTATACGGACTGATTACGAATTAAAAAAACTATAACTATGGATAAATTTTAGCCCATTTGTGTTCAAAAGTACATTTTGGATAAATGCAGGCAGTAATTATTTGATGAACTAAGGATTATTTTTATATATTCAATAATAAAAACTAAAAAACCGTGCACTGGCGTGCACGGTTTTACTTAATATAAAATTAAGCTTCAGCAATAACGATTACTTTAATAGTAGCTGTTACATCTGAATGTACTGCGATTACTACGTCAAATTCACCTGTCTCACGGATTGTACCAAGAGGTAGACGAACTTCTGATTTAGCAACTTCAACACCAACAGCTGAGATAGCTTCAGCAATATCGCGAGTACCGATAGAACCGAATAATTTACCTTCGTCACCAGCTTTAGATACTAATGTAACTTCAGCTAATGCTTCAAGCTTCTCTGCACGTGCTTGTGAAGCAGCTAATCCTTCAGCGATTTTCGCTTCTAAGTCAGCACGACGTGCTTCGAAAGTTTCGATGTTTGCTTTAGTCGCAGGAACTGCTTTACCCTTAGGGAATAAGAAGTTACGTGCGAAGCCAGATTTAACTGCTACCTGGTCACCTAGGCCACCTAGGTTAGCGATCTTGTCTAGTAGAATAACTTGCATGTCTCTACACCTTTTAAAAACTGTTAATCAGCTGCTTACTTATGTAAGTCAGTGTACGGAAGAAGGGCTAAGTAGCGAGCACGCTTAATAGCAGTTGCTAGCTGGCGCTGGTATTTAGCGCTAGTACCTGTGATACGGCTAGGTACGATTTTGCCACTTTCTGTAACATAGTTTCTAAGAGTAGCTAGATCTTTGTAATCGATTTGTTGTACGCCTTCCGCTTTAAAACGGCAGAACTTACGACGTCTGAAATAACGTGCCATGAGTAATTTCCTCAATTAATTCTTTCAATATGTTGTGCATGTAATACCAGTTGACTCAAACCATTTCGGCTCTCGTGACGGTTTAAAAAACCACTAACTTGTATTGCTTGCCCAACGTATAAATGCTGAGTTTGAGACTGGAATTGCTGCCCACTAGCAACCACTTGAAGTCGAACATAACTATGACGGTTAAGATCAGCTTCTACTTGCATTGATTTATGCTCAAGCACAAAAATACAGTGTGGAATACCAGCTGGGCTTTGATTAAATTTGGGTGTTTTACAAATCACGCCCGAAAGCACATATTGATTTGTATACAGGTCAGCCTGTTGTTGCACCACAAATCCTCAAAGTCCAGAATCAATAACGATTAAGCAGTAGCTGCTTCTTTTTTCTCTTCTCTTACAAGAGGAGATGCTTCAGTTACAGCAGTTTTAGTACGCATAACTAAGTTACGAAGTACTGCATCGTTGTAGCGGAAAGAAGTTTCAAGCTCGCTGATTACTTCAGTAGTTGCTTCAACGTTCATAAGAACATAATGTGCTTTATGAAGCTTTTCGATTGGGTATGCCAATTGACGGCGGCCCCAATCTTCTAAACGGTGGATAGTACCACCAGCTTCAGTGATAGAACCAGTATAACGCTCGATCATACCAGGTACTTGCTCACTTTGATCTGGGTGAACCATGAATACGATTTCGTAATGACGCATGGATATTCCTTACGGTTAATATAGCCTTTTCCCGTTTCGGCCAGTCGGGGGAAGGCAAGGAACTAAATGTGATAGCCGAAAGAGCGCGTATTTTACGTAGAGTTGGAAAATTAAGCAATGAAAATTTACAAAGGATGAATTTTTTTTGAATTATCTAAGGAAATTATAAGATTGGAGCGGCACACGAGGCTCGAACTCGTGACCTCGACCTTGGCAAGGTCGCGCTCTACCAACTGAGCTAGTGCCGCTTTATAGGTGTTCATAAAATTTTAACCGTTGAAGCGCGATA